>NZ_NFUX01000038.1:0-69055 GCF_002264385.1 Paenibacillus sp. VTT E-133280 | reverse complement strand
CTAAAACATGCATTTCGAAGGATATAAGGTGCGCTCGGCCCGTTATACATCCCAAAGAGGCGTGTGCTTAATTAAAAACAGGGCTCCCCATCGCCACCAGTTGAATATAGGCCCATCCCATAAATTCGTTTCACATTTCTCCGAAATCCCGTAATTTTATAAATTCTATTCCATAAAAAAACCCGCGCTAGGCGCGGATTCTTAAAGAAGCTATTAATTCTTCTATTATTTCGCACTCTCCGCAATCGTCTTATAAGCCGCTAAATCTGTATACACTTCCACTTTAAGCGGATTGCGTTGATGTTTGATAATCTTATAGAAGTGATAGCCAAACACTGCAATATTAGCAGCTAAAGACAATGCACTCACAACCCAAAGCGCCGTTTCACTGTGAGAAGATTGTACCGAGAACTTTGAATCGCCAACAAACGCCGGGAATGACATCGTAAACATCATCCAAATCGCCAAAGTCTGTGCACGGTGCTGTAGCCATGCTCCTTTTTTGAAGAAGAATGCTGGAATGGTACAAGAGATCAGAAGCGCTGCACCTGCATAGAAGGAATGGTCAGAAACTGCGTTATATACATAGGCAAAGTTCCAAATGTCATAAGCAATGATCCAGAACCAAAGCTGGTCCGGCCACAACATATCCTTACTCTTATCTTTACTAATAACAATACCCATCCAACCAGAAATCGTAATAATGTTCAGAATACCTGCGATCCCGTTCATAATATTCCAAGGACCGCCTACCATCATTACGCCATCCACCATACCTTGCAAGCTGTACACTTGGAAATCACGGATAACGGCTTCAAGAATGTTAACTGCAAGGATAATCGCCGGGAACATTAATATATATTTATTTTTGTCCCATCCTTTAACATAACGGATAGCCATAAACCCTATACATCCTGCCAAGGCAGAATATACTTTTACCCAGTGAAACCATGTTCCAGTACTGGAGCCTTCGCCTGCCGTATTTGGCCAGACCGCTATGGTAAGCACAATAGGGACAACGACAAACAAAACGATTGAGAACCACTTGCTTCTTCGAGCTATTTCGTTGAAAAACATTAATCCTGCAAGTACTACCAACCACATTAGAGCAGAGTACCAGGGAATCGATTCGAATAAAAACATAAT
The DNA here is from genome assembly GCF_002264385.1 of Paenibacillus sp. VTT E-133280. Taxonomy (NCBI): domain Bacteria; kingdom Bacillati; phylum Bacillota; class Bacilli; order Caryophanales; family Paenibacillaceae; genus Paenibacillus; species Paenibacillus sp. VTT E-133280. The sequence continues at coordinate 67,909 of NZ_NFUX01000038.1, read as the reverse complement.
GTATTCCTCCTAAAAGTTTTATGAGCATAAGCATCACTGATTGTCTTCGTGCAAAACTAGCTTCGTAAGCATTCGTGTTTTTTGTATGTAAGTGATGTCTTGAGACCAATATATCCCATCCTCCTTCGAACGATCAAACCGCTCAAAACGTTGATTTATCAAGGTTTTCATAGTCTCATTTCAAGTTGAGTTTACACATCAATAGGACTGGAATTCATCCAAGGTCCTACCCCAAGTAAGGGAATCTATTAGAAACTATGTCTACAGAACTACAGACTGTAAACCTAACTTGAACGTAAAATATCCCCCACAAAGTGGAGTTTTGCTTTAATGCTTACTCAGGTACTTTGTGAGAAGCTCAAAATATATACTTTCTGCAATAAAAAAACCTTGCCGACAAATTTCTTTGTGGACAAGGCTACTGTTAACGCTATATTTCAAAAAAATCTGTCAACCAAATATTTCGAATATACGATACAGTTCTCCAGTGTAGGAAAATTCATAATTTCTCCAGCATAATAGATTTCATCTCTGCCCTGCATCTGATCAAGCCGTTCATAAAAGCCGTCACGGATCGCATTAGAATCTACATGGGGGAATTGCCTCCAGCGCTTCATCATATACAGACGGATGTTCTCGCCGCCCAGCTCGTGAAGTTTATTTTCTACCTTTTCCCGCATCTCCAGATCTGTCATTTCATCATTCTCCGCTACGTAAACCGTAACTAAATCCGTTGTGCCCATATCTGCCCACCTGTAATACCATGCCATCATATGTCCCTTGCGTTCAGGATTCATATTACAAGGGATATATCCAGAAAGCTCCGGTAACCCCTTTACTCTGTAGGCGTATACTCTAAACTGTTCATAGGTGATGCTCTCTAATAATGTTCTATCTTCAGAAGACAAGTGCACCATATCGCCTAGATGCTCTAAAGAAGCTGTATAAATAACCTTGTCAAAATAAAAGATATCCTGATTTGTTTCCACCCGAACTTGGCCGTTTGCCTCTTGCTCCATCTGTAGCACTTCACAAGTCAGACGCAGATCCTCTACTTGGTCAGCCATTCTTCTAATGAGTTCTGTGACTCCCTTAGGCCAGGTTATCATGTGAGTAATCTCAATAAAGGATAATAGATTATCATAAGTAAGAAATTTCAATACATAAGCGGCCGGCACATCCTGAATACTCCCAAAACCAAAAGTATTGAAGTAATGCATATACACCTGCCCGATCACAGAAAGATCATTCTCTGTACACCATTCTGAAAAAGGCTGGCATAAATCTGCTGGTAAGTGGAGAAAACCCGGTTCTAGCAGGGACTCATAACGCTTCAAAATATCAGGCAACCGTTTAAATTCTTGTGTAAACACCTGAATCTGATCCATGGGAATCTGTGAAGTCTTGCGCCCGTTTGTATCAAAAAATCCCCGTTCCAAAAGTGGCCCCTTATCCATAAGATCGAACTCTCTCATAAGTTCTATCGTATGTTTATAAGTTGGCAAGCCGATTAGGGTTCCCATTTCATAGGTTTTCCCCTTGTATTCAATCGAATGACACTTGCCACCTACCCGGTCTGACTTCTCAAGGAGAGTAATATGGGTATATCCTTTTTTCGCTAGCTGGTAGGCAGCTGTAACCCCAGAAATCCCTGCACCGATGATCCCTATTCTGTCTTCATACTTCACATTAGTCATCATCCGTTATCTCCTTGTAAATAACCATAATGGCAAGGTCTCACGCTGACCCGAATACTCAAGTGCGACATCTGATGGTATTTTCCCCCGATTAGGTCCGTCTGTGATTACCCTGCTAAAATTATAGATTCTCAAGTATTCGTGTAAGCGCTTTTCCAAAGTCTCAAAGGAACCTATCGAAACATCCAACCAAGCCTGCTGGTAAAATTCTTTCGACAACACCGCTACAAATTGCTGTAATGGCTGAAATACTTCGGTCTGATCTGCAGTTATGGCTACTTGATTTATGTTGTTCTTATGTAAAAAATCGCTGTATTTATGTTTGCCTCTATCCCAGTTTGTAGTAAACTCACGACTTTTGTTCGTAACCAAATTGTCGATTTGGAATTCTAATGTCTTCATTAATGGGATGACCTTCAGATGCATAAAATCGATAAATTGAATGGAAGACTTCCGATTATAAAGCTTAACTAAGCCTAATCTGGAATAGGCATCGTAGACCACGTATTGATACACCTTTCCTACCCTTGGAAACACTCCCATATAGCTAATGCTCTGTTGGCACATATACCCGGGATGAGCATTTTCCGGATTTTTCATCTTATAGTCCAGAGGTTTTGGTTTCTCTTTACATCCTCTGCTGTTAGCCGCTTGCGCGCCGTCCCTCTTCTTTGCTTTGGTTTCTTTGGCGTAAGCCTCACGTTCTATTCTCTTACTAAGCCTATTTCGACGCAGCACATTATAAATACCTGACTCCCCTATGTTCACACCCTCATCCTGCAGTTCGTAAAAGATTCGCTTGGGTCCATCTTCAGGAAATTTGGCAACGTATTGTAAGATCAATCTTTCCGTTCGCTTATCCACTTTATTAGGCATTACCGGCCTTCGTTCCTTCTCTGCCAGTCCATCCATCCCCTGCTCTTGGTAAGCTTTACACCACTGATAATAGATCGTCCGGGATATACCAAACTCCTTACACGTTTCGCTCACATTGTGGCTGATAGTCCCTTGCATGAGGATATGATATTTGTTGTTTGCATTCATCTATTACACCCCCTATTCTCTTTATTTTATACATAGTCGGCGTTTAATACAGTGCTATTCTACAATTTCTTAAGTTCTTTTCATGACTTATATAAGAAGAAATCCATTAAAAAAGAGAGACCGCTCAAGGCTTCTCCCCATTTTGAACAAAATGTGTAATGTATTCCCCTCCAGAAATCTCCAAGCAGTTCAGACGTTGGCCATAGGCACATCCACCATCCACACCAATCTTATCGCCCAGCGGACTAAACCAGATGTCTTCCGAATCATGCAGTTCCGTCGTTGACGTATGTCCAAAAACTACCGTTTTGTTAGTGTTAACTACAGGTTTCGTATAAAATGGTTCTCTGATCCAAATAAAATCATACGGCTCCTGCTGCTTCCAATCCTCAAGTAATGGATTAATGCCTGCATGAACAAAGATATGCTCGTCTGTCTCATAATAGAGGGGTAATGAACTTAGAAAGTCCAAATGATGTTTGTATTTCTGTCTAATTTCTTCTTTCAGCAACATATAATCACGCCAGCCAAAATCTGCTTTAAAAAAGTCAGAATCCGCCTCACAATAGCTCATCAATGTATACAAACCGCCGTTGTTAAGCCAATGTGTATCCAGTTTATCATCCTCGCTGGTGAGCGCGTCATAGGCCATTTTATCATGATTACCTTTTAGAACTGTGACGCCCCATTCCCGCTTTAGGGCCATAACTTGATCCACAATTCCTTTACTATTGAGACCTCTGTCCACATAATCCCCCATCAGGATGAGCTTGTCCTCGGATGGCCGATAGTTTATTTTTTTTAATAATGCGTTGAATTCGGAATAGCTTCCGTGAATGTCGCTAATCGCTAATATTCTGATAGTAATTCCTCCTGGCTCTGGATGCTTCAAGCAAAAACGCCTTCGGCGTCCTTTAAAGGACGGTGAGCGTTTATGCGAGAATTATAAGGATAAAATATATCGTGAAACTTATACTTTCTTATAATTAAAAAAAGACGTTCCGGGCAAAGGCACCGAAATATCTTTTTTTGAAATGGTCGCTATACGGAATCCAAAACGAGTGGATCTTCATCGGATGGATTAAAAAACTGGCGGCTTCTGACTTCATGCACTGCTTCTTGAAAACGATCGCACAGAAAAATCAACTGGTCGATCTCTTTCTTACCCACCTTTTCCGTAACTTCACTTAAAATACCTGAAAAAGTAGCCATCTGGGAATCATAAATCTGCTCCCCTTCATTCGTCAGACCAATATATACAACCCGCCGATCGGTATCGGACGTTGTTCGCACCACATAACCCTTCTCCTCCAAACTGTTAACCATTTGTGTCGCAGTAGGTCTGCTAATTTGGAGCAAGTCGCTTAATCTAGAAATCATGACTCCCTGCTGCTCTTCGACTTCGTCTGAAAGCTTCTTTCGCTTCATTAAATTGTTTATGACATACATCATCATAAATTCTCTATACGAAATCGCTTCCTTCGAGGACGGACGAGAGGTCAAACGCTTAATATTTTCAAAGGCTATAATTAGCTTTTGCTCTTGACTATTTTGAGTATCCATAGGGCACCTCCAATTTAACTCAATCTAATTAGATTACTTACCTATTTCCAAAAAATCAAGTCCAATTCACATTCTGTTTCCATAAAAATTAAATAATTAAACAGTTGTGCTAAATGATGAATTTGTGTATTATACATAAATGATAGTTTGGCTACCTAATTAATAAGACATGAATTCCCAAACTACAATATATAGAAGTTAAAGGAGAGGAACAGCTCTGGAGCATCTTACGCAAAAGAAAAAAGTTACAATTATGATTGCTTTAATGGCGGCTATGTTTTTCGCAGCAATCAACCAGACCATTGTAGGTACTGCAATGCCCCGAATTATTGCGATGTTAGGAGGCATTGAACATTATACTTGGGTAATTACCATCTATATGCTCACCTCCACAATCGCTACCGTACTTGTCGGAAAACTATCTGATATTTACGGGAGAAAGCCATTCCTGCTAGCAGGGATCGTTATTTTTATTATAGGCGCTTTCCTGTCCGGATTGTCGACCAATATTTTTCAAATGATCACTTATCGCGGGATTCAAGGTCTTGGCGGCGGGATTCTAATGTCCGCTACCGTAACCGCTGTAGGTGATTTGTTCGCTCCAAGAGAGAGAGCCAAATGGACTGGAATTATGATGGCCATATTTGGATTCTCTAGTGTAATTGGTCCTACCCTTGGCGGCTTCATGGTGGATCACATGGCTTGGAAATGGATCTTCTGGATCTTCTTGCCTTTCGGTATCGTGGCTTTCTTTATGATTTGGAAAATGTTCCCTAAAACTACACGCTCCACTTCAGAATCCATTGACTACTTAGGCTCCATTTTCCTTTCCCTTACCATTGTTGCACTCTTGCTCGGCTTTTCATGGGCGGGTACAAAATATGAATGGGGTTCCCCAGAGATACTCAGCTTGTTCGGGGCATCTATTCTCGGAGTTATTATTTTAATTCTGATTGAACGAAAAGCTAAAAGTCCAGTATTGCCATTATCCTTATTTAAGAATTCCATCGTAACCATCTCCATGGTTGTCGGCTTCCTGATGAATGCCGGTATGATGGGCGCAATGATCTATCTGCCATTTTTTGTCCAAGGTGTAGAAGGCGTCTCCCCAACCAACTCGGGATTCATTAATATGCCGATGTCACTGGCAATGATTGTACTTAGTACGCTCGTGGGCAGATGGATCTCCAAATCAGGTAAATACAAGCGTTATGCCCTGATTGGTATGCCATTTATGGTTGCAGCCATGATCTTAATGGCCTTTATGAGCAACATTGCGATGGCCGTAGTCAGCATGATTGTCTTCGGTATTGGCTTAGGACTATCGATGCCTGTATTTACCTTAACCGTACAAAATGCCGTAGCGCCTTCCATGCTAGGGGTTGCTACTGCTACAAATACTTTGTTCCGTAATTTAGGCGGAACCATTGGTATTGCTATTATGGGTACCATCATGAATACTACATTAACGAATAAACTAGAAGCAGCGGTGTCCTCTGGCAAGGGTCCAGATTTAACCAAACTTGACCCTGAATCCGCTAAACAGCTTTCCGCATTTATGAATCCGCAAATGCTGCTGGATCAGCCTAAGCTGAAGGAACTGCACGCAACGCTGCCAGAGCAAATCCAACCGCTCTTCAATCAATTGATTGAGATGCTGCGAAATGCACTAAGCGATTCCCTGACGGTTGTATTCTTAAGCGGCACCGCACTGTTAGTCATTGCAGCATTGCTTGTCTTGTTCCTTAAAGAAATTCCGTTACGAAGTGGTGAGAAAAAAACAGAGGTCACTGCAGAGGGAAAAAGCGAAGGCAAAAACCTTGAAAAGTCAGTACCTGCTGCACACTAATCACAAATAAATATACATTAGAGATGTCCGTAAACAGCTTAGGCTGTGCGGCATCTCTTTTTTATGTGAAGGAGATTAGGATTCGGTTGGTTGATCGTTCAATTCTTCGAAATAATCGTAGACTTCGTTTAACAGCTCCATTAACGAATCTGTCTTTTCTCTGCCCATATAATCAATCATGCCTTTAAAGGTATTTCGGGATTTCGTTACGGCCATTTCGGCCAAATGCTCTCCTTTTTCCGTAAGCGTGATTTCACTGATTCGGCGATCCTGGGCATCGGCAGAACGCACTACATATCCCTGTGCAATCAGACTATTGACCATCTGTGTAACCGTAGGAGAAGTGACTTTAAGAAACTTGCTGATATCTGAAACCGTCTGCCCCTTCTTCCCTTCCCGTTCCTTGCCGAGCTTTAAAGAAACCAACATCCGAACCTCACTTGGCTTCAATCCCCAGACTGTAGTTTTACGCCAATTCATCCTGGCAAATTGCTGGAAAGCTTCCATTAGTCCATCAACATTCTGATATTTATCTTCGTTCATCAGTACACCCCATAAGATCCATTTAACACTAAGTATAGCCTAATCGGACATAAAAAAGAATTGATAGATGTCAGGGATCCATTTTCAAATCATTACTAGCGCGATGTATAATAAGATCAGATGAAAGGGCTTGGTCGTCCTTTACTGACGATAAATGATACATTGTTATATATAAAATACAGGCCATTCACGCCTATTCGAAAGAGGTTATCTATCATGTCCTTTTCTTATTCTACACATGACGCTCTAGGGCTTGCTGCGCTTGTCAAAGCACGTGAAGTCTCCCCTCGCGAGCTGGTCGAAGCCGCCTTCGCCCGGCTCGATGAAGTCAATCCAGTCCTTAATGCGGTCGTACGCACTCGTAGAGAAGCTGCTCTTAAGGAAGCTGACGATATGCCTGTCCATGATAGTGCTCGCCCTTTTGCTGGCGTTCCTTTCCTGCTGAAGGATATCTCCCAAGCTATTGCTGGAGAACCTCTTACTTCGGGTGCCTTGCTTATGAAAGACAATATTGCTAGACGTGACTCGAACTACGTAGCACGAATCAGAAACGGCGGATTTATTCCGCTTGGACATACGAATACACCAGAATTCGGCCTCAAAAATATTACCGAGAACATCCTTCATGGCCCGGCACGTAATCCATGGAATCCCGAATATTCCCCCGGTGGTTCGAGTGGCGGCGCTGCTGCTGCGGTAGCTTCTGGTATTGTTCCGGCAGCGGGAGCTAGTGATGGTGGTGGATCGATCCGTATCCCCGCCTCGTTCACCGGCTTGTTCGGGCTAAAGCCAACCCGTGGACGCACTCCAGTAGGACCAGGTGTAGGCCGTCAATGGCAAGGTGCTTCTATCGATTTTGCATTGACAAGGTCAGTTCGCGATACCGCTGCTATGCTGGATTTACTGCAGGTTGTGCAGCCAGAGGCTGCTTTTCAAACACCGTTATATCCTGGTGTCTATCTGGATGATCTATTCAAGCCAACACAGCGAAAACTACGCATAGCGTTCACAACCGCTTCCCCAGTAGGCACACCAGTAACGAATGAAGCCGTAATTGCTGTGCTCAAAACTGTAAAATGGCTCGAAGCTGAAGGGTATGAAGTGGAAGAAAAGCTGAGTCCAGTAAATGGTGTAAGGCTAATGGAGAATTACTATACGATGAATACCGGGGAAGTGGCAGCGATGTTCGTATCGCTGGAGAAGATGAAGGGACGTTCCATTACTCCCAGTGAAGTAGATATCGTCACTTGGGTCCTCGGAGAAGCTGGGAGAAAAGTCTCTGCAGCTGAATTTGTGCATAGTCTGGATGAATGGGATATTGCAGCCGCTCAAATGGCAGGTCTGCTTAATCGCTACGATCTGTATATCACACCAACAAATGCGGATTCAGCACCTAAGATTGGCGAGCTGACGCATAGCGCTGCTGAGATCGAAAAGCTGCTGCATGTACATGAATTGCCGAAAGAAGAGCAGCAGCGCATGATTTACGCGATGTTTGAACCAAGCTTAACTTATACACCGTTCACCCAACTCGCCAATTTGACGGGTCAACCGGCTATGAGTGTTCCTGTCCATATGTCGCGAGAGGGTCTGCCGTTGGGGGTACAGGTAATGGCTGCGAAAGGCCGGGAAGATGTACTGCTTCAGCTTGCAGCTAAGTTGGAACAATCCGAACTGTGGATAGGGATGACAGGGAATCCGCTGTTCCCAGAATGAAATTCATGAAGTGGTGGCTAAGTCAATTGAGGATCCTAGTATAGATGAATGCTTATATTATTATATGAATAGGGGTAAAATTGCTAGAAAGAAGCCCGTACTCTTTATTAGTGCGGGCTTCTTTCTGCTTCAAGATGCAAATACTATTTACTATTTACTACCTTGTAGATGGGAAGTTTTATAATAACGGCATTATTTAATCAATTACTGGTGATATACAGATTGGAATCGGTGGTGCAACAACTCTTGGAATTTCTGCTACGGGTAATACTAATTTGTATATGATCGTTTTCCAGTCCGATCCTTTTACTTGGTACTAAATAAAAAAATCAAAACCATGAAGGATCAGACTTAAGCGATCCTTCATGGTTTTTTATTAGAGTGCATATATTAAAAAGAAAAGCTGAGTACGATTTGTTATTATTCCCTTTTATAAAAAAATGGTATTATCTTCATAAGAAATACCCATTAATTAGGTGGTGTAGAATTGGATGGATAAAAACAACAATAAATTGCTCTTATCAAGTATCGTCATCGGATTATTGATTATGTTCTCACCAATAATCCTTACAGGGTATACCTATTCGACTGACAGTATTTTGGGTCCCCTTTTATATTTTGAATTTACTATCAGATCATTAGCCTTAATTATTGGATTGCTTGTAATTTATGATGGAGTTAAGAATTTTCTCAAAAAATAATACAACGATTTTAATTCTTCTTTAAATGGTGAACCACGACATTTTTTTGACCCAAGGAGACCTCTTCGAATACAAGGGTCTCCTTTGTATTTGAGAAGACGACAAGATGCGATATACTATCCGAGGATGATTTCTGTAGAACATAACTCTCGCGATAAAAGTTTTTACCGGAATTATTTTCTGTTATTTTTAATTTCTACTGTTAACAGGTTAGCAGTCTTCTAGTGATTATTTTATTCCTTAAATGAACAGACTCTTTAAGCTAAGTAGTGCTGGCGCTATTTCTTCTAATTACACCGATAGCTAACGTACAAGATGACGTCATCACTAAAGAAGATTCAATTACTCAAAGAACTGTAATTGATTCCGAGCTAACTATTGAAAAAAGAAGTGATGGTCGTGTTGTACCTATCGTGAATGCAGATGATTTAGATGATAATCAGCTCAATAGTGTTCTAAGAGCAATGAATTATAGCAATAATTTGATAGAAAGAATGCCTGAGGAGCAAAAAAAGTTTTACGCATCTATTTTACGCATCTAATAGTGGAGTTAATATTCCAAATGTACCAAAGCTCCTGCTACTCCTGCTCCCGCCCGCAAATGCCATAGAAGAAGAGATGGATGGCTTCGTCCAGGAAGGCATCTATATCTTCTTGTTTGCTGGCTTCATCTAGCATTTCCCCAGAACTTCGCATGTACATTCCCATAAATGAAAGAATCCCTTTGGTCGACACTTTACTTGAGATTTCTCCTCGTGCTTTTCCATCCTCCACCATCTTGACCATCAATGGTAAAACGTCGTTCGTGTACCGCTCCTCAATATAATGAAACATTTCCTGGTCTTCAACCATAAGCTCCTTTACCGTCGCGGGAGGCAATGAACTGTAGGTTTCTCTTTCCATCGTCATAATATATTGAATAATCTCTTTCAGAGAATGCGCCCCATGAATGTAATCTTCAAAGTCACGAATGGCCTTCTCTATAAAATCCTTAAAGGACTCACTAAGCAGAGCTTCCTTACTGCCAAAATAATTATAAATCGTCACCTGTGAGACCCCTGCTTCTTTGGCAATGTCTGCGATTCGAAGACGTTTGGGCTCCCAAAGCTTGAGCATATCCATTGTAGTTTTCATAATTTTGAGCTTTATCTGTGCCGCTCTTTTCTCAAATCCATTCATGCTATCCACCCTTATTTAATGAAATATTCATAATCAATTATTTCATAATTTCATTGACTTCGTTGTTCACTAGGAATAATATAACATATGAAATATCCAATTAATAATAGTTCATTATTTTGCAGTGGGGGTGGCGGCATGCTTGTAGTTGAAGGCTTAACCAAACGATTTTCGAATGGCAAGGGCATCGAAGATGTTACGTTTACCGTAAATAAAGGCGAGGTGTTTGGATTTCTGGGGCCTAACGGCGCAGGTAAATCAACGACTATAAGACATATCATGGGATTTATGGTGCCGGATCGAGGTTACGCGAGCATCCATGGACTTGATGTATGGAAAGCACAGGGTACGGTCCAGAAGCATATCGGTTATCTCCCTGGTGAGATCAATTTTTTTGACGGGATGACGGGCATTTCCTTTCTTAAATTCATGTCTGGCATGCAAGGGATGAAGAATACCACTAAACGTGACCACCTGATTGAACGCCTGCAATTTGATGCCGCAACTCCGATCCGCAAAATGTCAAAGGGAATGAAGCAAAAAGTCGGTATTGTCGCAGCTTTCATGCACAATCCTGAAGTTATCATTCTGGATGAACCTACCTCGGGTCTCGACCCGCTTATGCAAAAGGTATTTATAGATCTCGTATTGGAGGAAAAAGCAGCCGGAACCACTTTTCTAATGTCCTCTCACAGCTTTCAAGAAATTGAGCGAACCTGTGACCGCGCTGCAATCATTAAAGACGGACGTATCATCACTGTAAAAGATATTCACGAATTACAATCGATGCAGCGGAAGCTGTTTGAGGTTGTTTTCACAAATCGTGAAGATGCAGAGCAATTTGCCGCCTCTGGTCTTCAAGTGGAAGCTCGCGAAGGGAATATGGTCCGCATTGCTGTACAAGGCAATTACGATCGATTCATTCAGGAGACTGGTAAATACAATATCCGCAGTATGGATGTGTTCACGCAGAATTTAGAGGATATCTTCATGGACTATTATGACCGTGAGGGGGCCGTGCAATGAATCTTCCACTCTATAAAGAAATGATGAGAGTGAACCTGAAAGGAATTATGAATTACGCCTTCGGTTCTGCCTTCTATATTCTGTTTATGATCTGGCTCTATCCAGGGATCGCTGGAAGCACACAAGCTATCGATGATCTCATTAAAGCTATGCCAGAAGGTGTGGGAAAAGCTTTTGGATTAAATAGCGGATTCACCAGTGCTGAGGCGTTTATCTCAGGAGAATATTACGGACTTATTCTGGTGCTGATTCTATCCATTGTCTGTGTACAAATGTCAACACAGCTCATGGCTCGGCTCGTGGATCGCGGCTCTATGGCTTATCTGCTTATAACACCAACTACGCGGAGAAAAGTAGCTACCACGCAGGCGCTTGTACTCACGACAGCTTTGCTCCTGATTATGGGTGTGACTACACTCGCCGGACTATTAGGTAAAGCATGGTTGCTCGGCAGTGAATACGAATTTAACAGCGGACGTTTTGTACAATTGAATACCGTTGCCTTTTTATTGTTTTTTGCCGTTGCGGGACTGACTTTTCTGATTTCCTCGATATGTAATGATGAGAAAAAAGCGCTTGGGATTTCCGGTGCTATCACCTTCGGATTCTTCACTTTGGACTTACTTGCTAAAATAAGTGATAAAATGGAGGGGTTACGTTACCTGACCCTATTCTCCTTCTATCAGCCGGGTAAAATCGTTCAAGGTAACGTGGAGATTATTCAGATTTCTAGTTGGTTACTGTTGATCGGTGTTCTCGCTTTCGCCTTAGGGATCGAGCTGTTTAAACGACGGGATCTTTCATTATAAGAAAAGGGGGACACTCCGATAGCATATTGCTAACGAAGCGTCCCCCTTTATTAATAGAAGAATATAAAAGCTTCTTCACACTAGAGAAGCATTATTTTAAGATTTCGTATCCGGTCTAGGGGCACCAAAGTTTGGCGTTCCATCTTCATTCCACTCGATCACTTGCACACGCGCATGCCGATTAGGATCATATAACGGGTCTCCTACAATCTCCTTATAGCTTCTAGCATGGAACACCAGGATATCCTGTGTGCCATCTTCAGAAACTGTAAAGCTATTATGCCCCGGACCATACTGACCGTTTTCTTCAGAAGTCGTAAACACAGGTTCTGGTGTTTTGACCCATGATTTCGGATCCATTAATTCACTATTCTCATCAGCGGTTAACAACCCCATACAGTAGTTATGATCTGTCGCACTTGCCGAGAAAGTCATGAAAATACGTCCATTACGCTTAAGAACTGCCGCACCCTCATTCACCAGGAAGCCGATTTTTTCCCATTCATACTCAGGCGTGGTGATGCACACCTGCTCTCCTTTTAATGTCCAAGGATTCTCCATTTCGGAGATATACATATTAGAATTACCAGGAACATCAGGATCCTTTTGTGCCCAAACGTAGTATCTAACCCCTCTGTGTTCAAAAGTGGTTGCATCCAGGGCAAAGGATTCCCATTTCGTTTTAATTTGACCCTTCTCCACCCATTCACCCTCCAAAGGATTTGCGGATGAATTTTCTATGGCAAACATGCGATGATCAAATAAGCCATCTTTCGTATCGGAAGTATGTGCTGCTGCAAAATACACATACCATTTTCCATCAATATAGTGAATCTCAGGCGCCCAAATGTTGGCACTCATTAAGCCAGTTTCATGCTTCACCCAAATGGTCTTACCCTCAGCCTCAGCTAATCCCTGAATGGATTTAGAACGACGAAGCTCGATTCTATCAAACTCCGGAACCGAAGCTATGAAATAATAATAACCATCAGTATGTTTATAGATCCATGGATCTGCCCTTTGCTCAATAAGCGGATTTTTCGCATTGAATTCTCTCATGATGACAACTCCTATATCTCTCTTTATTTTTAATTTTATGGGTCACCAAAACACACCCTTCCTTATAAAGAAGGTAAGGTGTATTTAAGTTTATGTTCATTGGATCTACCCTTTAATACCTGAATTCAAGTTAATAGATTGAACGAAGTATTTTTGAGCAAATATAAATAGCAGCAAGGTTGGAATGATCGCCAAAATCGCCGACCCCATTAATTGCCCGATCATACGATAGTTTCCATAGATATCTTGAAGCAAGAGCAAACCCGCTGTAACCGGCATTTTGTCTACATCTGTGTACACGATAACAGGCCAGAGGAAGTCATTCCAAGATCCCGTAAAGGAGAACAATCCGCAAACAATCAAAATTGGCTTAACTAGCGGCAATATAATTTGTGCGAAAATTCTAAAATCACTAGCACCGTCAACTTTTGCAGACTCATCTAATTCTTTGGGGATACCGTTCATAAACTGTCTGACCAAGAAGATGTTCCCCATACCCGCAAGACCCGGAATAATCATTGCCCAGGAAGTATTCACCCAACCCAAGGAATCGATAATTTTGTAAGAAGGAATCAAGTTAACCACACCGGGGAAGAAAGAGATGCCTAGCAAAGTGAAGAACAACGTGTCTCTTCCTTTAAAGTTAATCCGGGTATAACCAAAGCCAGTAATCGAAATCACAATAACCACCAGGATGGTGTGGGATGTCGCGATAAATAATGAATTGCCTAACCAACGTAGAATCGGGGCTGTTGAAGTATTGTTCAGAATCGTTACATAGTTCTCAAAAACCCATGTTTCAGGAAATAGTCTAAAGCCGGTGGAAACCACTTCCGTTTGTGATCTAAAAGATGTGGAAATCCCGAATATAACCGGAATAATCCAAATCACACAAAGGATAAGCAAAAAAGCATATGATACATATTTTGAAATGCTAATATTGGATGAGCCTTTTACTTTGCCTGTTCTATTTACAACTGGACGATTATCTAGGCCATTTAACGCCTGATTTGACATTTTAGTACACCTACCTTTTCCATTTCCTTGTTAATCCATTAGTTCCCGAGAACCTTATGTAGCATTTCGGTTCATTACATAATATTGCAGTGCGGAGATCACCAAGATTACTAATCCCAATAACACTGCCATCGCCGATGCCATCCCTGCAATGGATTCACCATTACCGAAAGCTAATTGACGAATATACATCATGAGTACATGTGTACTTTGTCGAGGCCCGCCATCGGTCATCATTAACGGTTGGCCGAATACATTGAAGGCTCCAGCAGTTGTCATAACAAAGGTATAGATTAATGGAAAACGAATAGACGGCAAGGTGATACTTGTGAATCTTTTAATTGAACCCGCACCATCGAGCTCTGCCGATTCATATAATTCCTGCGCAACACCACTTAAGGAAGCACGATAAATAATCATGTTGCCCCCAATACCACCCCATAGTGTAATTACAATGATGATAATCCACGCATACGGCTGATTTGCTGGCCAAGCAATTTGTGATCCGAATAGATTACCAGTAATCCCTAATTGCTTATTAAAGATCAAAAGCCAGATTAGTGCTGCCGCAGAAATTGAAATTAAGCCTGGAATATAGAGAATAGATTGAATTAAGCTCTTCATTTTAACTTTTTTATGTTCAAGTGCAACAGCAACCATTAATGGGATAACTATTAATAATGGAACAGAGAGAACCACAAAGACCAGCGTATTTTTCAGACCTCTGAAAAATTGAGTATGAAACGTTGATTTGCCATCAAAAAGAATGGCCTTATAGTTATCAAAGCCTACCCATACCGGGTCACTCATTAAATTCCACTTTGTAAATGAAGCATAAATCCCATAAATCGTTGGCAATAAAATGAAGATAGCAAACAAAATGACGTGCGGACCTACAAAGAAGGCAGGTGCCCAGTTTATTTTCTTTTTCATAGGATTTCATTTCTCCTTTTGCACAAAGTAATGCACCACAGTACGGCACATTACTTCGTACAATCTATTCTATTTCGCTTTATTTCGCTGCACTGCTGCTTTCTGCGATCTTATCTTCTACAAACTTCTGCATGGTTGCCAAGGTCTCATCTAGATCAACGTTACCGCGAACGATATCTGCGCAATAAGTATCTACTGCTTCTGCAATGTATGGGTAGTACTCATATGTGTAAATGTAAAGGGATTCAATTTCTTTTTCATTAGAAGTAAAGAAGGATTGCATGTAGTTTTGGTATTCCGGACTTTGGTTAACTACGTTACTGGCTACGTTTTGACCAGCTTTTGCCCATTCCATTGAGTTTGTACGCACATATTCTAAGAAGTTAGCAATCCCTACTTCTTTTTCATCTGTTCTCTTGTCGTTCTTAAGCATAGCGAACAAGTGAGAAGAAGATCTGTTCGTGAATTTATCAGCGGTTGGAGAATAAATGTTAGTCACACCAAAGTTCAAGCCTTCAACTCCGGCATGTGCGGTAGAACTCCAAGTTCCATCTGTGGAGAAGAGTACATTTTGGGATTGGAACATCAAGTAACCGTCTTCACCAAATGGAGTCATCAAACCCGCATCGGCAATTTTCTTAACATCTTCAAAGGCTTGTTTAAATACTGGGGAGTTAACAGCCGGTTTGCCATCCACCTGAATATCTCCGCCCAAGTTTTGAATTTGAGCCAGGATAACCCATCCGAGCAAGGCATCATTAACTACATAGTCGCCTTCATCCAATTTACCTTGCAAGGAAAGCATTTCATCAATCGTAACAACGTTATCATCCAAGAAAGATTCAGCATTATATTTCTTGAGCAAATCTTTATTGTAATACATTACGTTACTGTGGATATCAAGAGGTACTGTGTATTGCGTTCCGTCGATGTTACCAGTGTTCCAAGCTTGTGGTAAGTAATTTTCAGCTTTTAGTTCAGGTTGTGCCGGCAATACAGTATCTTGCATGGGTTCTAAGACACCTTGCTTAACAAACCCAGGAACACGGTCAGCGTGGATAATAGCTAAATCAGGAACACCTTTGCTGGAAGCCAAAACGGTAGAAATTTTCGTGTACATATCAGCTGTAATAACGTGCTTCACTTTAATCTCTGGATTCGTTGCATTGTATTCTTTAACGATTTGATCCATATAAGCACCATCATCACCGGTCAGCGGTGTCCAGAACGTAATCGTCTTACTATCATCTTTACCACCACATCCTGCTAACACCGTCGTTAACATTAGAACCGTTGCTAATACTACTCCAAATTTCTTTTTCATTACTCTCTCCCCCTGCAGCTGTAATGTTAAGATAATCATTCACATTAACTTTGTTGGAAACGATTAACTTAAACTTAGTATACAGTCGATTTGAAAGCGTAGTCAATAACTTTTAAATAAACTTAATTGATTTTTTTAAATCTTAGTTAACCTTTTAGTTCATTAAGACGAGATGAAAGCGATATATTATTTACTTCAGTTACCTTTCGTGTTACTTTATATAGAGATTAATAAACTTTACAGTATATGAAATTACTTTGAAAGAAGTGGATAAAATGCAATTGGAAATAGACAAGTCCTCTCTCGTTGTTTATGAAGCCTTGGCAAGTGAAGTACGAATAAAAATCATTCAGTTACTCTCCAAAAATAAGATGAACATCAAAGATTTGGCAGAAGAACTTAAAATAAGCAGTCCCATCGTAACAAAACATATTAAAAAGTTAGAAGATGCAGGCATCATAAAAACAGAAAAGGTTCCTGGTAAATCCGGAATGCAAAAAATTTCAATTCTTAGAGTCGATCATATTGAGATTAACTTCCCTAAGAAAATCTTTCATTCCTTTGCCTCCTATGAGACATCCGTGCCGATTGGTCATTATACGGACTATGATCTGAAGCCTACATGCGGACTTGCCACAGAGAAAGAGTTTATCGGCAGAGTAGACGAACCCAAGTATTTCATGGACTCTAAAAGAGTCGATGCAGAGATTCTATGGTTTACCCAAGGTTATGTTCAATACAACATTGCCAATTTCCTAAAAAAAGATGAAACCTTACAGCAATTTGAGATTAGCTTAGAGCTTTCTTCTGAATTCCCATTTGCCAATGACGTATGGCCTTCAGACATTACCTTTTCATTGAACGGCTTGGAACTAGGTACTTGGACAAGCCCTGGCGATTTTGCTGATGCAAGAGGTAAATTCACACCTGAGTGGTGGCCGCACAATATTAACCAGTATGGATTACTAAAAACGATTAGAATCACTAATCACAATGGAACTTACATTGACGGTGACCCCATGTCTTCCGTTTCGATAGAAGATTTAGATACGACCTGTGACCGATGGACTTTCCGGATCGAAGTGAAGGAAGATGCAAAACACGTCGGAGGCGCGACAATTTTCGGAAAAAAATTCGGAAATCATGATCAAGATATTATGTTCAAAATGTATTACCTTTAAAATCTTCTAGTACACTTAAGAATCAAGGCTGGTTCTTTCATGGGGGCGAACAACTAATTAGTATTTATTCTTCCTTAGCCCCCCTATCTGTACTGTGATATGAACCAGTTATCACTTTCCACTATCCAGCTCTTTATCGCCCACATCTCCCACCTTCTTTTACTTTCCACAACTTCAGTAGTAATCTACAGTACTTTTCATACGCTATCCAAACCCAACTCCCTTTTATTAATAAAAATATAAATAGATTCATCATTTCATAAATTTCTATTTGACTATATGCTAATATCATGCTTAAAATGAGATCAATATACAACGTTTTCCACGATATGGTTTGTATGAACATAAAACAAATCCATTTTGATTTGTGAAAAACGTTTTTTTAGTAGTTTTATTGTAAGCGTTTTACATTTTTCGTACCGCCGCAATCTCTAATCAATAGAATCGGAGGATCATGAATTTGAGGAAAACAACTCGTAAGCTAACCGCTTCACTTCTTGCACTCACGCTGCTAGTACCTGCACCATTCATTTCAGCAGCTTCTGCAAGCGATTCCAAAACAATCGCACTATCCACGCATCAACAGGCTGTCGATTATTCAGGCCACTGGGCAGAGAAAGATTTTCAATCCTGGGTGGATAAGGGCTTGATTTCAGGCTATGGAAATGGAATTTACAAACCGAATCAAGAGATCACCCGCGCGGAATGGGTTACATTGATCAATCGGGCCTTTAATTTGCAGGAAAAATCAGAAATTGCCTTCACGGATGTACTGGAGTCAGGCGCTTATTACAGCGATATCCAGAAAGCTTCGGCTGCAGGATATGTATCAGGATATAGCGATGGCACCTTCCGTCCAACACAGGTAGTAAGCCGTCAAGAAGCCGCGGTTATGCTGCACAGACTATTCCAGCTCAATTCTTCTGCAAATACCACTGCACCAAAAGATGTTGAAGATTTACCCTCATGGAGCCAAGAAGCTGTAATATCTTTATTTGGTGAAGGTTATTTGAATGGTTATACTGATGGCAGCTTTAAAGGCGCAAAAGCCGTAACAAGAGCGGAAGCACTGCGCATGATTGAGAAGTTGGCCGGGCAAATCACTTCTAAGAGCGGGAGTTATACGGGGATTACCACTCAGAATATGGTAATTAGTAGCCCGGGTGTTGAGTTGAACAACTCCACCATCTCCGGAAACCTGTACCTTACCGAAGGGATTGCAGAAGGCGATATCACGCTGAATAACGTCACTGTTAAAGGAACAATATTTGTATCCGGCGGCGGCGAAAATAGTATCGTGCTTAGTAACTCTAATGCAGGTGACATGGTTGTAGATAAGCGTAATGGGAGACTTCGCGTCGTTACTAAAGGAACGAGTACCGTACCAAGCGTACGTGTACATTCCGGTGTAGCGCTTGAGGAAGATACTACTTTGACGGGAGCAGGCTTCGGTCGTGTCGTTATAGAGAATACGCTCCCGAACGATTCAATCATCAGGCTGAGAGGAAACTTTGATTCTGCTGAGGTACGGGCGTTAGGAGTGCCTACACTACATCTAGCTGCAGGCAATATTACTGAAGTTACATTGAACCAATTAGCCAAGCTGCGTGTAGATGCTAGTGCAGCAATCAAGAATCTTATCCTTGGCATAAACGAGATGATTACTATCCAAGGCACCGGTAAGATTAGCTTTGACAGTAAATACAGTAATCTAATCAAATTTGAAATGCCTACTCCGACAGCTACGGCAACGTCTGGTTCTGGTGGCTCTGTTTCTGGTGGATCGGACGGCGGCGCTGTGGCTACACCTACTACTTCTCCGGTTCCTACACCTACAGCGACTCCTACTGCTACACCGGGTCCGTCAGCAACGGCACCAGCACTCTCCAATGTTTCTGTACATGATCCTTCAGTGGCTGTAGACAAAGGAACGTATTATGTATTCGGGTCTCATATCGATGCTGCCAAAAGCGATGATCTGCTGAACTGGACTCGTTTCACAAATGGTTATACAACACCGGGCAACGTACTCTTTGGTGATCTTTCCGCGAATCTGGCAGAATCCTTTAAATGGGCTGGAGAGAACGATTCTGACAGTAAAGGCGGATTCTCCATATGGGCTCCAGACGTTTTCTGGAATGAGGATTATAAGAATGCGGACGGGACCACTGGTGCTTATATGATGTATTATAGCGCTTCTTCCACTTACATCCGCTCAGCGATCGGCTTTGCCACTTCGCAAAATATTGAAGGTCCTTATACCTATGGAAATACCGTAATTTATTCCGGCTTCACCAAGGAAGAAGATTACGATACTAACAGCAAAATTAATAAAAAATGGACAAACACAAATATTCAAAAGCTTATTAATAACGGAACATTAGAAGATGCCAACCCAGATTGGTTTGACGCAGGCGGTTCTTATAAGAACAAAACGTATACAAACGCAATTGACCCGACGTTATTCTACGATAAAGACGGCAAGCTGTGGATGACTTATGGATCATGGTCAGGCGGCATATTTATTCTAGAAATCGATCCAGCTTCCGGCGAGCCTAAATATCCGGGTAAAGATGGAACGACCGCTGATGGACGTCTAATCGACCGGTATTTCGGTACCCATATTTCTGGCGGTATGACCAAATCGGGCGAAGGTCCGTATATCGTTTACGACAAGAATACTGGTTACTACTTCTTATATGTAACTTATGGAGGACTTGCGTCCGACGGTGGTTACAATATGCGTCAGTTCCGTTCAACGAATCCGGATGGTCCTTATGTAGATGCTGCCGGACAAAGTGCAGTGCTGGCAACAAGCAATGACCATTCGGGCGTTGGCAACAAAGTTCTTGGTAACTTCTTGTTCACGAACGTGAATAGTGACCCAGACTTTCAAACCTACGGCTATGTTGCTTCAGGCCATAATTCAGTGAATTATGATGAAGAGACAGGTAAAATATTCAACTTCTTCCACACTCGTTTCCCGCAGCGTGGTGAAACACATGAGCTTCGTGTGCATCAAATGTTCACCAACGAGGATGGATGGCCGCTCACTTCTCCTCATCGTTACACTGGTGAAACTATCGCTGCTGTTATGCAGGATGATGTTATTGGAGCTTATCAGTTCGTGAATCACGGGAAAGATACTTCTGCTAAAATTAAATCCACAACAGCTATCGAACTGCGAGGTGATGGAACTATTACAGGGTCCGTAACCGGTTCTTGGGCGCTAAAAGGAGAGTATTACGCCGACCTGCTCATCAATGAAACAGAAAACGGAGCTACTGTACAAAATCTCTACAAAGGTGTATTCGTAAAACAATGGGATTCCACTCGTCAGAGCAATGTTATGACTTTCACAGCCATGTCCAATAAGGGTGTTACCGTCTGGGGCAGCCAAATTGAACTGCTGAGCACAGATCAAATTGTATCCAATGTTAAAGATAGTTTAAGCCTAGGCAACACAAGTAAAGTGTACAAAGATCTTACGCTCCCAACTGAGGCCGTAAGCGGAACAGTCATTACGTGGTCATCTTCCAATGAAGCCGTAGTAGGAAACGATGGTTCAGTGGTTCGTCCCGAAAAAGGACTCGGCAACGCAACGATTGAACTTACTGCTACGATTGTGCTGGGTGAGTCTACTGCAACTAAGACCTTTACTATCGTTGTAATGGAACTGACTGGAAATATACTGGAAGACGGTTTGGTGGCAGCGTATGATTTTGAAGGAGGTCTTTCAGAGAACGGAGATCGTACTGAGAAGGGTACAATTACCGGCAATCGGATTAACAATACTGGTGGGAACATCACCTATGAGACTGGTGAAGTTGGTCTTGCAGCTAAATTCGACGGTAGCTCCGGTATTCGCCTACCAAATGGTTTGATTAAAGGCAACACCTACACAGTAGGCATGTGGCTTAACCCACAAGAATTGACTCAATTCACTACAGCCTTCTTTGGTGCTACAACAGATACGAATTGGATTAGTCTCTTGCCTTATGGAAACGGCGGAGCTACAACCCGGATGTGGTTTGGCAGTCAAACCTTCCATGATGCAGAAGCAGGCATCCAGATTCCAGTTAACCAATGGTCGCATATAGCTTTCACTTACGATGCTGGGACTGCGAAGCTCTATGTAAACGGAGTATTGAAGTACACTGGAAAAGGATTTACGGATGTATTTGACAGCGCAGATGCAGTATTCTCCTTGGGCGTAAACTATTGGGATATCCCCTACAAAGGATTGATAGATGACCTGCGAATCTATGAAAGTGCACTCTCCGCAGAAGCGGTTGACTTGCTGGTAAACGGTCAGCCTGACAGCAATGTTAAAGTAAGTACGATAACCATCAGTGCTGCTGAAATGGATGTGGCTGTGGGGAATACCTTTACTCCTCAAGTAAATGTACTGCCTACCAATGCAGGAAATAAGAAACTCACTTGGAGTTCTAGTGATCCTAGCGCCGTTTCAATAGATGGTACAACCGGAACCATAACAGCACTAACGGTCGGTGGTGAAGCAGTAATTACTGCTACTGCGGCTGATGGTAGTGGTGTCTCAGCAGACTATAAGGTAAACGTTACGGATGGAAAAGTAGCCTATTATGCTTTTGACGGAAACCTTGATGACTCCCTCCAATTGGTCGGTACTGGCCAGGTTACGGGAATAAAAATCGAAGCTCCAACTGTAGGTAACATTACTTACGGTAGAGGTATCATTAATCAAGCAGCAGTATTTGACGGTGTTTCCGGAATCCGGTTACCTGATGGATTAATTGACAGCAATACCTATACTGTATCTATGTGGTTAAACCCTGAGCAGCTTACTGATGCAACAACAACCTTCTTCGGTGCTGCTTCGATAAACAGCTGGATTAGCTTCGTTCCTCAGAACGGCGGAGGTAAAACACTCCTATGGTCTGGCGAGGCCTGGTATGATGCTGTTTCCGCTATGAAGATTCCAGAGAATAAATG
This sequence comes from Paenibacillus sp. VTT E-133280, assembly GCF_002264385.1. Lineage (NCBI taxonomy): Bacteria > Bacillati > Bacillota > Bacilli > Caryophanales > Paenibacillaceae > Paenibacillus > Paenibacillus sp. VTT E-133280. The sequence goes on along the minus strand of NZ_NFUX01000038.1, from coordinate 45,294 downwards.
GACGCATGTAGCATTTACGGTCAACAACGGTACCGTGAAGGTATACCTCGACGGAGTTGAGCAATTCTCCGGTGAGGGCTTCCCGAATGTGTTTAAGAACAAGAATGGTGTATTCGCACTTGGCGTAAACTATTGGGACGTACCTTATAAGGGAATGATTGATGAACTGAAGATTTACAGCAGAGCACTCAAATCAGACGAAATACTGACCGAATATAACTCAAATGTAAATTAAGAGAATCATCATTTGGAAAGAGAGCGGAGCCTCAGGCTCCGTTCTTTTTATCTTAAATCACGCGATTAAAGTGAATGAGCATCCAGAAAGTTTCTCACCTTCGTATTGTAAAACAAGCATTTAAATAATATAATCATTAACTATACGTCTTGAACTAAATTGGAGGCCATCTATGAAACTTGACCTGTCGGAAGAATCCCTTCCCGTCTACGAAGCTTTAGCCAGTTCAGTTCGTCTGCACCTGCTGCGCTTGCTTGCCGAGAACCCAATGAATGTCAAGGAATTGGCCGCAGCAGTAAATTTGAGCAGCGCCATTATGACAATGCATGTGCGTAAGCTGGAAGCTGCAGGACTTATCCAGACACATATGGCACCTGGACGAAGTGGTCTGCAAAAGATCTGTACGCTGGCTGCTGAAAGTGCCGAGATAACCTTTCCAGGCAGACAAATTAATGAGCGCAAAAGCTACCGCAAGGAGATTCCTGTTGGACATTATTCCGACTTCATGATCGAGCCTACCTGCGGTCTCGCCACTACAGAGCAAGTGATTGGCAGCTTTGATGATCCCCGTTATTTCTGGGATCTCGAGCGTATGAATGCTGGTATTCTCTGGTTCGGCAAAGGATATATCGAATATAAAATTCCTAACTTCCTTCTCTCCAGTCAACAGCCCGAGGAGCTAATCATTACGATGGAGATTGCCTCCGAAGCACCTTCCATTAATAATAATTGGCCCTCCGACATCACCTTCAAACTAAACGGAGTGCAGCTTGGATTCTGGACAAGTCCGGGTGACTACGGAGATCGACGCGGTAAATACACGCCAGCTTGGTGGCCAGCACTCACGAATCAATACGGCCTTCTTAAGCAGCTGCGCATTACATCTAAAGGCACGTTTATGGACGGCTTGAAATTGTCCGACGTTACGCTGGATCAAGTGAACATCCGCAACAAGCAATGGACTTTCAAGCTTTCCGTCGATGAAGAGGCCGAGCATATTGGCGGCATTACTCTTTTTGGCAAAGGCTTCGGCAACTATAATGATGATCTAATCGTTGAGCTGTTCTACACAGATACTTAAGAAGAAACGACGTTGTCGTCTTTTAAAGACGATACCCGTTTCTGAAAAATATAAGATCTAAACTATAGCGTGAAACTTATACTTTCTTATATTTCATGAATAAAGCCGCATTCATCTCCCGTTGGAGAGTCGAATGCGGCTCTTATTTTACCTTATTTCATGTTCAATGAAGGGTCCCCATAATCCGCCACCAGGCAGCGGACAGCTACGTTCCTTAAGCTTAGCTACAACGGGAATAATGCAGCCACAAGCGACGCAAGTCACATTCTCATGCAGCTTAGGACAAGTCCCGCAAAGAGAAATCCGTTCAGCATAAACCTTATCTGGAACACAAAGCTCTGTCTTAAACATGGATGATGACAGGATACGCTTTATCTGTGCTTCGGTAACCTTATAATCGTCGCGACACCCCTTGCATGCAGATGTTGTTGACATGATAACACCACCTTATGCCTTCGGCGTAATCTCCAGCACTGTTACTGACATTGGAGCCAGCTCTACATTAAGAAGATCACCTTCAAGTGTAAAGGCTGTAAAAGCTTGCGGTACAACAGCATCCGGCTGGTTAAATGTATTATGAGCATCTATCTTGTTACCTGTGAGCGTAGTGCCTGTCACTTCAACCTTCTGCCCGGAAAGGCCACGTAGCTCAAGGGGTACCGTAGCTGAAGCAGCGTGATTCAAGTTGCAAAGACTGACATGAATGATCCCAGCGTCTGTGACGGAAGCTGAAGCAGATACTTCAGGAATCTCGCGGCCCTCAAAGCTGTAAGTCCCACTATCGATTGTTAAATCCAACAACTCAGCATCCTGATGGACTTTGAACATATTAAATACATGATAGGTAGGCGTTAGCAGCATTTTTTCGCCTTCGGTTAAAATCACCGCTTGAAGCACATTAATGGTCTGCGCAATATTTGCCATCCGTACCCGGTCACTGTGTTTATGGAAAATATTCAGGGTCACGCCAGCTACAAGGGCATCCCGAATCGAATTTTGTTGATATAGGAATCCCGGGTTCGTGCCTGGCTCAACATCGTACCAAGTTCCCCACTCGTCAACGATAAGGCCTACTCTTTTATCTGGGTCATATTTATCCATAATAACGCCATGTTTAGTAATCAGCTCATCCATACGAAGGGCCTTCTCTAAAGTGCTAAACCACTCACTAGTTTCAAAGCCTGTTGCTGCCCCTTTATCCTCCCAAGCTGGACCAGGAATCGTATAATAATGAAGAGTAATCGAGTCCATAAAGCGCGTAGCTTCACGCATCAGAACTTCCATCCAGTGATAATCATCCACGTTAGGACCACAAGCGATCCGGTGAATACGATTGTCCCCATAATTACGTACATACGTCTGATATTGGCGATAAAGATCTGCATAATATTCCGGACGCATATTCCCGCCACAGCCCCAGTTCTCATTACCGACGCCAAAATAAGTCACGGCCCAAGGCTCTTGATGGCCGTTTTGCTGGCGAAGCTCAGACATCGGGGAGACACCGCCAAAGGTTAAATACTCTACCCATTCGGACATCTCTTGAACCGTACCACTGCCCACATTACCATTGATATAAGGTTCACATTCCAGCATCTCACATAATTCCATAAATTCATGTGTACCAAAATGGTTGTTCTCAACCGTGCCGCCCCAATGCGTATTGATCATACGTTTACGAACTTCGCGATCGCCAATACCATCTTTCCAATGATATTCATCTGCAAAACATCCACCCGGCCAGCGAAGCACTGGAATCTGAATTTCTTTAAGCGCTTTCACAACATCATTACGTATACCTTTAGTGTTAGGAATCGGTGAATCTTCTCCGACCCAAATGCCTTCATAAATACAACGTCCTAGATGCTCAGAGAAGTGTCCATAAATATTTTTGTTTATCGTACCTTTGCGAATGTCTGTGTTAAGGATTGCGCGATCTGCCATGAATAAACTCCGCCCTTCTACATTTATATTTTTATTAACTAATTAATAATTATACAAATATTATAGAGCGGTCCTCAGCGATCCGTCAATCTCCAATATGAATAAACATTATTCTTTATCAATAGGTTTCCTTATCCCGTCTTCATAGTAGTCAAAAACAAGCTGCTGCTGCGTTCCTCTTACCCCGTAAAATACGTCGGAGATCCTTTTCCCCTTCCGTCTTAATTCGTTCTCCAGCCATTCTTTGGTCAGTCCATTATTCTCAAGATTCTCTTCCATAAGAACGCCATCCATAATTAACTCAACGGGAAAGCTCTGAGGAACCGAAAGAAGCTTCAAATCTTTTCGAGTAACATATTGATACTCTTGTTTCTTTAAGACGGATACCATTCCGTTATCTTCTAATACGGCATACTCTACTACCTCTAGATTAAAAATTTCTTTTTCCCTCAGCGCCTGATCCAAGGAGTCTAAAGAATACCTTACTTTTTTCATATTCCCTTCAAGAATTTTCCCGTTTTCGATAAGTACCGTAGGTGATCCTGAGATCCAGCTTCTCATTCTACGATTCTTTAAAGCGAGAACAGAAAATAAAAAAGACACGGCTACAACGACTAGAAGGGCCACGATCATATACGAAGATTTCAGATCTTTATTAAATGCTAAATTCGATGCAATCGATCCTAAAATAATTCCTGTCACGAAATCGTGGAACGTCAGATTAGAAATAGTCTGTTTGCCCAATATTTTAGCGGTCAATAAGAGCATGATCATAGCAACAACAGCCCGCAGCACTATATCCATATATTCTTGCATCTCTAATGCTCCCTTCCTATTCAATCCTCCATTATTCACAAACCGAGTAGAAATGAAACCTCAACGAAAGCTTTGTCCATCCAAACCGGCAGATTTCTCTAAACGCCAAAAGGGCTTTGGAATGGTTCTACTGAACCTTCCCAAAGCCTTGGCTTCAATTCTTAATTTTCAGTCTTAATTGCTAAAAGATTGTGTAGAACCATTGCACTCTCAGCTCGAGTTGCTGAGCCTCCCGGAGCAAATTGCTGGTCACTTCGTCCCTGGATAAGTCCAAGGGCTTGGGCAGCGCTGATCGATTCACGGGCCCATGAGGCAGCCGCACGCAAGTCACCGAATTGGATTACAGGCTTCGGCTCCACCTTTCTCCCGCTGACATATTCGTACGCTCGCATCACCATGACCGCCATTTCTTGGCGGGAAATAAGAGCTTCTGGGGCGAAGCGAGTCTCACTCACCCCATGGACTATCCCCGCCTCTACAGCCCGCGCCACTTCCCCCGCATACCACTGATCCGCAGATACATCCGCAAATGCTGTAGATCCTTTCGCTTCAAGTCCTAGCAAGCGGACCAGCATAGCTGTAAATTCGGCACGGGTCACTGATCGGTTCGGCTCGAAATTCCGAGGTCCGACGCCTTGAATTAGATGTTTGGCCGACAGCTCTTGCACAACCGCCGCCACCCAATGTCCAGAAGGAATATCGTCATACGATTTGTTATATTCCAGCACAGCATATGTGCCTAAGTGTTCGGTGTGCAGAGCCACCTTGCCCTTCAGCCAGGAACCACCCGCATACTCCATATTTCCGGACTCCGGAAAATAATAGCCGCCGAGCAAATTCCTTTTTGCCTCAGGGTAAATGTTAAGCTCCAATGTAACGGGCTCAACAAATGGGTGAAGTATGCTTCGTGTACCGTCACCAGCGACAATATACAGGTTAAAGAGAAGGAACTCCCCTGCCTGGTTCAATGCTGCACCAGATTGCCGCTCCGCGTTAGCTAGTATTCTCTGCTTCGCTCCCCCATTTACCTCGGAAGCCTCCAGAAGGATTTGGCTATCGGCCAATTGCTCCGCAGGAACCAAAGCCTGCAATTGTTGAAGCACCGCTGCCGGAAGGGTCACATTGAAGTTAGAAGCCTCTACCCGAAGCGGCTTCTGGTTCAGCATGTCTGCTGCCATCCCCGGCAATACTAGCATTCTCAATTTACCCTTGTAGACAATTGCTGCCGAAAGATCGTTCAACGAGGCTGCATTTAGTTGCAGTCGTCCCGCCGTTTCCTCCGGTACGGAAGGTACTTGTGGTTGCGGACTCGGAACAGTTGAAGTATTGTCTTCCGTTTGTAGAATCTGAAGCGTCAGACTGCTCCGCTGTCCTCCGTAACTTGCAGTAATCACAGTCATGCCCGGATCGAGTGCTTGCAGCTGCCCTGTTACCGTTACTGTGGCTACCTTCCTGTTACTGCTCTCGTAGATCACACCCTCGGTTACCGTATGGCGGCTATCATCACTATATACTGCTGTTGTGACCACCGTACCACTCTGCCCTGTTTCCAAGGATGTCGGACCGCTTAACGAAATGGAGAGAAGCTCCGGCAGCTGTTCATACACCTTTAATGAATAGGAAGCGGTCATGCTGTCATAAACGGATGAAATAACCGAAACACCCGGGCCTTTTGCTTCAATATGGCCATCTTTGCCTATACTTGCGACGTTAGTATCGCTGCTCTCATAGATTATGCCTTCGGTTACTATATAACGGCTGCCATCGCTGTATACAACCGAAGTAACCGCCGTTCCGGTCTCCCCGACAGTCAGGATTGCCGGACCGCTGATTGCCGTTGAGACTCTTTCTGTAGGCTCCATGACCGTCACCTGAAGCTGCCGGAACGGCTCTACATTGCCAGCCTTATCCACCGAACGATAATCAATGCTGAAGGTTCCGGGGTTCTCAATATATACGCTCTGAGTAACCGCATTCCATGCACCTCCGTTGAGCCGGTATTCCGTCCGCTTGACTCCCCAGCCAACAGCCCCCCCATTGGATTGGTCGGTAACATCAAAAGTGATATTGACTTTGCCCTTAAATGCGCCCCCTTCTCCTGCTTCTCCAAGTACAGTCGCCTTCGTGACTGGAGGTGTTGTATCTTTCGGCAGAATCTCCAGATTCGCAGCATATTTGCCATTCTCGTTCTTGCGGCTTCTTATATCTGTGGCGAGATTATAGCCTACCTGCCTGAACGCCAAGCTTATCACCGGATCGGAAGGGAACTCTTTACCAACCCATGAGGTGATATCGAACTGCCGCCACTGCTCCGGTCCGGAAAAAGTCTGCAGCGCGGCTTGAGTACCGATTGTTGGAGCATTATTGTAATTTATCGTTGCCTCTGTCCAAGAATCATCTTGGACTCCAAATACACCAATATCGGACAAAGTGCCTGCCCCGTCATTTGTCTTTCCGAACACATTCAGCTTCACAGAACCGACTTCGCCGACAAATGAACTCAGATCGAATTTCAGATAAGCTCTTCTGTCTGTGTCTCCGCTGCCATTTCTGATTTGCAAGTAATTGACCGAACCATAATTGACTGCAGCTTTCGATCCTCCATTGACATACGCATCTTCAGAAACATACAGCTTCGTTATTGCCGCTTCATCTGGTTCCGAAGCGGAGGGCTCGGAAGGCTCGGAAGGCTCGGCATTCGGATCAATTCTGAACTTGACTACATGGCTTTTTCCTTTAGATCCGCTCGTATGGATAGCGAGTTCGATCCTCGGCGAGCTCTGCAGTACCGTCACGGTTGGATCTTTCATCAGCTCTTCCAGCGCGGTTCTGCCGACATCCACATTCACCACGGTTTGAGACTGTGTCGGGTCCGAAATGGCTATCGTCAGTTCATCTCCAGACTCCTTGACGATAATGGAAGCTGGCTGATTGGCACGCACGGATTCGATCATTCCCGGAACCCAGAAGTTCATAGCCGTAAGTCCCAGCTTCTGTTCCTTGACGGCTTGAACACTATCCGTGTTGGCTATAATTTCGATGTCAGGACTACTGCTGTAGCGCGCTGTCGCCGTTTCATCCTGATTCGGCAGCAGCACATACGAATACGATTGATTCACCGGATTCGTTCCCTGAGCAATCGACAGGCTGGCATAATTTCTCGTAATCGGCTCCGTGGATCCCCCTTGATTAATATCCTTCCATGCGCCAGTCCGAGACTCTCGCAGACCGTCTATCATTGGGGCATCAGGGAAATAATAACCGATCCCTGAACCAGGAACATTGCCTTCAAGATGTGCCCAATGCACCTGATTCATTGACTCAGACCAGCCCAGCGCGGATGGTTTAACCTCTCCGTTGACCGTAAGTACATTATCGCCGCTCGCCTTGAGCTTACGGTTATCTACGATGGTCTCCACCTTGCGGTTATCCGTGCTTGTAATGCCTGCACCAAGCGCTACGATTTCATCATCGAACATGAACCAGGACTTTTTACCGGACAATGTGCTGTTATCCGGATCCAGATCCATGCCGGCCGCTCCGTAAAGACCGTCTATGGATGATCCTCCCACCCATGTTTTAGATGTGGTCTTGGCTGCACCGCGCGTTGCCCCATCCGATGTAACCCCAGGCAGACGGTAAGCGTTCACGGTTGGCCAGAATGCATCTGCATATTGATCCAGATCCTGGTTATACAGATAGGTCATGCCTTCACCTGTATACCAGCCCTTCAGGTTCTCTGTGCCAGCTTCATAGTTGGCGATTCGGGCGGATGACATGCTGATCCCAAAGGCATATCCAGGCCGATGGTGGACAATCCGGTCCATAGCCGCGAACTGCTTATGCACGGTAAGGTCTCCTGATGGCTGCACCTCAGGATCATTCATAAGACTCTGAAGCAGAACAACATCAGCTACTCGTAGACCCTCGTAATAACTTTCTACTACCGTATCGGCTTCAAACCAATACCTTACCATCGATTTAAATCGGGCCGCTTGCTCCGGTGGCGCGGAAGAGGCCAGCCGCAGAATATGTGACCAAGGCACGAGCTGCCTGTTGCCCCGAGCTATCGATCTGCCGAACACCATATCCATCATTAATTTTCTGTAGACAAGAGGTTCATAAGAATCCGTTACCCAGTTGTATACATTCTTCATATTGGCATCCGTCAGCGGCCAGGAGGACCCTGTCAGCAGAGTCATCATTTTCATCATATCGCCAAGCAATACAGCCCCATAACTGCCGGTATAAGCAATATTATTATGCTGGATAAAGGAGCCGTCCTCATAAAAGCCATCTCCGCGGGTCACATAGGGCAATACCTGGCTAACCGCATCCCGTCCTTGTTTGATCTTTGCGCTGTCACGATTATGAATGCCCCTCAGGACCACCGCCAGTGCTTTATCCAGCCGATTCGCACCGGTTTCCATCAACGAGGGCTGATTGGTCCGTTTGGTTGGGTCCGGACAGAACTTATCAATGGCTTTGGTATATTTATTAATCTGATCGGCTGACAAATACTCGAACATCAAGGCCATTGTATCTCCCAATGCAAGCGGAATACCGATCTCCCATTCGAACCAATTGCCTTTCTCCAGTTTGGTTTCGTTATACCAATTCACATATAGGAAATCTAAACCGTCCAGAATATCTGATTTCAGCTGCTTGTTCTCGTATAATGGTGAGCCAGTTGTCGAAAAGGCAATAGCCATATCCTTCAACCGATTATAAGAGGCGGCCGTATCAAAAGCATCCGCTGTGCTGCCCGGCTTATCACTCCATAAATAAGTACGGTTCATTTGCTTGTTCATCGTATCCCAGAATCCAGTTTGCTCCTGATTGCTAATCTTATCTGATAAAATCTTTATGGACTTGGCAATGTCCGGATGATTCGGGTTGAAGGATTGCCCTCCGGTCAAATACTCCACCCATCTTCCACGAAGCTCATCATATTCGTCTTTTGGAGCCTCTCCTTCAGTAATCTTAAATTTCAATACATGTGTAGCCCCTATAGAATCCTTCACATCCACCGTAATAACAGTATTTCCCGAAGCCTGCATCACATCTGTCTTGCTGTCTTTGCTGAGCAGTGTCAATCCCGGTATATCCAGTTCCAGGGACAATTGATTTTGTGACTGTGTAGGATCAGACACCGAAACTACAAGCTCCTGATCGATCTGCCGAATCATCACGGAAGCCGGATTGCGCGCCTTGATGAAATCTACCGTTCCTGGATTCCAGAAATTAGCGGCGGTTATGCCCAGCTTCTTCTCTCTGACCGCATGCACATCCTCTGTATTGCGCAGCACTTCGATATCCGGGTTGCCACTGTAACCCTCAGTACCTGAAATGTCACGATTAGGCAACAGAACATAACTGTATGAGTCATTCGTAGGCGTATCCCCATGCTCAACTGCCAGGCTTAAATAGTTGCGCGTAATGGGAGCATCGGATTGAGAAGCATTAATCTCTTTCCAACTGCCAGTTCTGGACTCGCGTTGCGCCCGAATACTTGGAGCTTCAGGGAAATAGTAGCCAATGTCGGAACCTGGCACATTCCCCTTCAGATGGGCCCATTGAACATTCTTCAATGTCGCTGACCATCCCGTCTGTGACGGTTCTACAGCTCCGTTGATTACAAGTTTGTTGTTTCCCACTTCGTTCAGCATCCGGTTATCGATAATCGTCTCAACAGACTGCGGGCCGGCAGTTGTTTTGGAAATTCCCGAACCAAGCGCCACAATCTCGTCATCGAACATGAACCAGGATTTCTTGCCCTGCAAATCGCTGCCGGTCACTTGCGAGAGTGAGAAATCCATACCGGCTGCACCGTAAAGGCCTTCCAGCGACGATCCACCCACCCAGGTTTTGGGATTCATGTAGCTTTTCCATTCCACAGGTACCATCCCTTGCCCAGATCCATCCGTTGTCGTGCCAGGCAAGCGGTAGGAATTGACGGTAGGCCAGAAGTCATTGCGGTATTGAGCCAGATCCTGATCATATAAATAGGTCATCCCAATCCCCGTGTACCAACCTTTCAGGTTCTCGTTGTTCCCTTTCTCAAACGCCGAGATGCGATTCGAGAACAGACTCAAGCCGAAGCCGTAACCTTCTCGCAGATGAACTACCCGATCCATGCCGGCGAATACCTGATTCTTAATAAGAGCTCCTCTTGGATGGATCTTCCCGTCATTCATCAGCTTTTTTACAATCGTTATATCGGCAAGCGACAACCCTTCATAATAATTGCCGGATGCCATATTCGCTGAGATCCATTCTTTTGAGGCTTGCTTAATAGATACTGCAATATTGTCCGGAGCAGTTTCAGCCATCCGCAGCAGGGTGACAATTAACCCCCTTGCGCTGCCGCTCCCTTTTCTAGAAATACCTCTACCATTTACCGAATCCATAAATTGACCGTTGTAGATCACCGGCTCGTAAGTCTGAGCCACCCATTCGTAAATGTTCAGAACATTCGGGTCCGTTATTGGCCATGGAGAATCGGTCAGCAGATAAGACATATCAGCCGTCCCTTTGAGCCAGACCGAACCATAACCTCCCGTATAGGCAATATTATTATGCTGAACGAGCGAACCATCCTTATATACACCATCTCCATGGGTTGTGTACACATACTCGGAGCCAATGGAATCACGGCCCTGAATAATCTTCGCGCTGTTGTTGCCAATCACGCCTCTTACCGTGACCACAAGCGCTTTATCCAGCAGGTTTGCTCCCGTCATCTTTGTGCCTTTGACGCCAAGCACCGACCCTACTCTGGGATCCGGGCAGAAGGCATCAATAGCCGCAAGATACTGATTGATTTGCTGCGGCGTCAGATGGTCATACATGAGCACTATAAGATCATTTACAACCTGCGGCGTGCCGATCTCCCAGTCCCACCAGTTCCCATAAGCACTTTTTCCCGGATTATAACGGTTGGTGTACATCCAATTGATTGCGCTTACAATATCATTGGCCAAAATACTGCTGCCATAAAGCTCCGAGCCCTCCACAGAATAGGCCAATGCCATAGTCTTCAAGCGATTGTAAGCGCTTGTAATAAACTGTGAATCTGTAGTGCTCGCGGTATCACTCCACAAGGAGGTGCGGCCGGAGGATTTGTTCATACTCTCCCAAAATGCAGCAGCCGTCACAGCCTGAGCATTTATACTGGCAGCGATATCAGGATCATTCCCATCGTATTGGCCACCACTTAATCGGTCATACCATTTCAGCCTCAGTTTTTTATAGGCCTGTATCGTGTCAGGAGCTTCAACAGTAACCAGACATTCGGCTGCGAGGCTACCATCCGGCGTGGCAATCTTGATGGTCGAAGATCCGATCCCCGTACCCGTTACAGTACCAAATGCATCCACAGTCGCAGCTTCTGGATTGCTTGAAGTCCACACTACCGTTTTATCCACCGCCGTTAATGGAGATAATGTCGGCAGAAGTGCAACGGTGTCCCCTTTGACCATAGAGAAGGCCGTCCGGTCCAGTGCAATCCCCGTAAGACCCGTATATTCCTCCAATAGGATATCATCTATCCAAAGCTTTCCTTTTCCAGTCTCCAAAAAAGGCTCGATGACAAGCTTCGTCGCATTAGCCGGCATAGTTAAAAGTACTTGCTGCATACTCCAGTCCTGTGTGCCTGTTATTTTGGGAGAAGAAGGTCCATCTCCCACTTTGGCAGTATTGTAATACTGTGTTCTAAAGTAGGCTCCCTGCCCAGTGACGTTGTCTGTCTTTAGCCAGACTTTAAGTCTGTAGGATTTACCGGGGATAACCGAAGTTACCCCCTGATTGATGGAAATCCTGCTTGTGGCAAAGGCATCAAACAGCATGGACCGGGTTCCTTCATGCGCAGTGCCAGCGTCTATCTTGATATTCGCTGTTTTATTCGTGCCTTTCCCGCTACCTGTAGGGACCCATAAGCTCCAGCCCACCGGAGCAGCGTCTGTAACCCCTGTCCAGGTTGAATCCAGGGTTGTCGTTGTATTCTCAAAGCTTCCGTTAAGCATGAGATTTGATGCAGCCGCTGAGGCTTTACCATCAGCGTTGTAATGAATTCCTACGCATGAAGAAAAAAGATCAACCATGAGAACTAACACTAAAACCAGACTTGATTTCCGCATTTGTTCACCCCAATCTTTGAATTGTTTAAAGCTAAAAATATCTACACATTATCTTCCTGTACAAAATTCAGCACGGCATCGTCGACGGCCGAAGTTTTTCCCAGATCAGGGCAATTCACAAGCTCAACTTCGCATGTCTCCGCACAGACGTGCAGTTCAAAAAGAACCAGTTCATTACGACCTTTGCGCAGCAATGGACCGGGGATATATAGCGCCCTTTGCGGTCCTGCGTTCCAGTAGCGGCCCAGATTAAACCCGTTAATCCAGGCAACCCCTTTGTTCCATCCATCGAATCTTAGAAAGGTATCCCCTATTTCCTCCGCCTCGAAGCTGCCCCGGTAAAATCCAGGTAGATCCGAAGGTGTCGTAGCTTCCTGCTGCTCCACCGGAGGTTCCTTATACACAAGTAAATCTAGCGATCCAGATTCCAGTGGCAGTGTACGGATCGTCCAGTTATATTGCAGCTGGTTATCGATTCTAACCCCATCTAAGATCCCTTTAGGATCACGAATGAGCGGCCCATAATTGATCCGCCCCATATTCTCGACGAGAATATCCAGCTGCGCTCCCCCAGCAGGAATGGAAAGTTCAAGTGGCTGCGGATTCCAGCGTTCAATTACCCCAAGTACCTGTCCATCCAGGAAGACCTGCGCCCGATCACGCACGCCCTCGATGTAAAGCTTCTGCCTGGACCGTGGTCCCTGCACATAAGTGCTGTACAATATAAACCCATAAGATTGTCCTAGCTTTTCCATCGGCTGCACACACACACTATTCACCGGCTCGGATAACTTTGCCAAATTGGAAGTCAGTTCCGCTCTTTCCATCAAGGCAACTTTCCCGTAGGAAATCTTCGGAATCGGCTCAGGGAGCGGACAAGTCGGTGCAAATCCATGTTTGCCCAGTACCGACCGAACAGCTTCAAATTTCGCTGTCATATCTCCCCATTCCGTGAGCGGGGCATCATAATCATAGCTTGTAGTCGTCGGCTCGTAGGCGACGATATGATTCGCCCCATTAAAGAAGCCAAAATTGGTCCCTCCGTGGAACATGTACATATTGAGTGAGGAGCCGGGCGTCAGGATATCATCCAGAACGCCAGCTACATCTTCAGCATCGCGCACATGATGATCCTCCATCCAATGATCGAACCAGCCATTCCAATATTCCATCACCATCAGCGGCTCTTCAGATCGGTATTCCCGGTATTTGCGGAAGGATTCCTCTGCACAGGAGCCAAAATTGACTGTAGCATGCACATCTTCCAGTGTTCCGCCGAGCAACATTTCATCGGTTGGTCCGTCGGAGGTAAAGAGCAACACATCGACCCCTCTGCTGAGGAGTCCATTACGCATATATCTCAGGTAACTACTGTCATTGCCATAGCTGCCATATTCATTCTCTACCTGGACGGCCAGAATCGGCCCGCCATGTGTGGAGAGCAGAGGAACCAGCCGAGGAATCAGCTCATCGTAATACCTGTCCACTTTGCTTAAATAAAGAGGATCACAACAGCGAAGCTGAAGTTCACTGTAAGCCAGCAGCCAGGCCGGCAGACCTCCGAACTCCCATTCCGCACAGATGAATGGACTTGGTCTGACAATTACATGGAGCCCAAGCTCTCCGGCCAGTTCAATAAAAAAGACCACATCGGCCATGCCATCAAATACGAACTCCCCTTCTTTAGGTTCATGCATATTCCAGGCGATGTAGGTCTCCACGGTATTGAATCCGCAGGCTTTCAATTTCAGCAGCCGGTCCTTCCAGTATTCAGGCACAACCCGAAAATAATGAATGGCTCCCGATACGATCCGGTAAGGCTGTCCGTCCAGCAAATAGTGTCCATCGTTCCAAGTGAGTAGGCTCATACTCTACAACCTCCTTTTTCAACATCTATTCTATCGTTTCTCCACAGTGATAAACGGCAAGCCGTCTGATCTCGGCACTTGCGGAAGCTTCCATCACCCGCAGCCGTATTTTTTCTGCATATACTGGAGGGAAAGCGTCAATTTTCTTATGGCCAATCGCGCTACAGCGCTTTAACTCCAGCCACTCCCCATTGCTGTACGCTTCCAGTACATAGCTTTCCACCCGCTCTCCGTAAGCAATGTCCTCCATCATCTCGGCATGGTCAATCACAGCAGCCGCAGGCAGTTCCAGCTCAATAAGCTCTCCAGTGCCTGTCGTTACCGCCAGAGCCTCGCCGAATCTATGCTTAATCTCCTTACCGAATTCCAGCAGACGCTGCACATCGGCCTCCGGAAACAGCCCGCGGTTGTCAGGCGCCACATTGAGCAGCAAAGTCGCCCCATGCCCAACCGAACGATAATAAATGTCCATTAGCTGTTCTAGGGACAGCAGCAAATGCTCTTCCTCAGGATGCCAGAACCAACGGTCTTTACGGATAGGCACATCGCATTCCGCAGGCACCCACTTCGGTGTTCCGGGCAGCCAGTTTAGCGAAGCTTCACTGAACATGCTCCCCCTTGCGGTATTCGCAGTGTTCCAGCATGGATAAGGAGCAACCCCCTCCTCATTGCCAACCCAGCGAATCGTTGGTGCTCCCATATTAAACACCATAGCGCTTGGCTGATGGAGCTTAATCAGCTCCATAATCCGCCGCCAATCATAATTGCGTCCCTCTGATCCTGCACCGTCGAACCAAATCTCCGTAAGCGGACCATATCCCGTAAGTAATTCCTGCAATTGCAGGGCATAGAAATCATCGTACGCTTGCGGATCCGCATAACATGGCTCATGTCTGTCCCATGGAGACAAATAAATGCCAAAGCCGACCCCAAGTTCCCGGCAAGCTTCTGCGCACTCCTTAACGATATCGCCGCGTCCTTTTTTCCATGGACTGGAAGCCACAGAATAGGTGCTTGTCGCAGTCGGCCACAGGCAGAAGCCGTCATGATGCTTAGCCGTCAGTATAAAATAACGGAATCCAGCTTCTTTGGCTGTACTAACCCATTGGCGGGCATCCAGCTCAAGCGGATTAAAAACGGCAGGTGAATCGCCGCCTTCTCCCCACTCCTGATCGCAAAATGTATTGATACCAAAATGGCAGAACATCCCCAGCTCCAGGTCTTGCCAAGCCATCTGCTCTCTGGAAGGCAACGCTGCTTGCTCTTCGGACTTGTTCTTTGAAGAAATACTTTCCATCATTTTTATACTCTCCCATATATTTGTGTAGCCCAATGTATAAATAAGGCTTTGGAAAGCCGGTTGATGACCTTCCAAAGCCCCGTCCCCAACTTGGGATACCTCGCTTATTGCCTATTTATTTGATGACGCCTTTTTCATTGATGATTTTCGTTGCTTCATCAACCATCCATTGCTGCACTTTATCCACTGATTCATTGCCGAGCATAAATCTGCTGAACCCGTCATCGATAACTTTGGTCAACTCGGAAGTCGCCGTCGTCATCACCTGCGCACCGTCGAGGAACTGAATTCCGCTATCGAAGAGTGTATATTTGAGTGAATCCATATCATACATATCTTCTTTTCCAGCAACTAATTTAGTCAGTAGAGCCTCATTGTCAGCTTTTTTATAGCCGGAGAATTCCAGTCTGTTATCACTAACAGCCGTTGACATGAATCTCATCAGTTTAAAGGAAGCTTCTTTGTTCTTCGAAGTTGCACCCATCGCCAGCATGTTGCCGCTGGTGAAGTATTTGCCTTCATATTCTTTCGGTTCCGATCCTGCCGGAGGTACCGGAACCGGAGCAAAGGCTGTCTTAAATCCATGTGGGTACTGCTCTGTATTACCTGGGTCAGCAATCGTCCAGTTCCCTGCCAGAATCATAGCAGCTTCTTCATTGAAGAATTCAGTCCGGTAGTTGAGCTTTGCAGCAAGAGCATCCGCATAAGATTTTGCAGACTTATCAACCGACTCCATGTCTTTACGTAGCTGGAAGAAATATTTATAGGTTGGATCCGCGAAAATGGTTGTTCCATCATCATATACGAACGGATCTTTCATCATCGTTTGGGCTGGAGCATTCATGTATAGCTCCCAAGTGTGAAAGTATGTGCCGTAACGTTTGTCCACACCTTCGCCTTTAGTCAATTTTTTAGCATAGTCGCGGTAGTCATCCCATGTCCAGCCAAAAGTAGGGACAGGCAACCCCGCTTCATCCAGCGCGTCCTTGTTCAGCATCACATAGTTGCTGCTCTTAGTGTATTGCATCCCATAATATTTGCTATCGACCTTAGCGTTTACATAATATTCATCCTCAGGAACGAGGTTATCCTTCTCATAGAATTCATTCAGCGGGGCAAGCGCTCCCCGAGTCGCCCGTTCAAGCACACCGCCAAGGCTTGGTACCTGCACAACGTCAATCGCTTCGCCGGAAGAAATCAGGAAGTCAAGTTTCTTCAGCATTTCTACGGAATCCCCAGGAACGAGTGTCACATGCTCTACCTTGATGTCCGGGTTCTGATCCATAAATTCCTTCAGCATAGCATCGGTTCCTGCCGACTGCGCTTCATTGTCCCAGTTGTAATACTTGATGGCGACCTGCTTGTCCGCCTTAGCATTCCCTGCATTTGCACTTGCGTCAGCACTGCCATTCTCGGCCGTATTGCCGGAATTACCACAAGCGCTTAGCGTTAAGGAAACCGCTAGCATGGAGCCTAATACAACGGATAATCCTTTTTTGCTCTTTGTTTTCATTTTATTTCCCCCCGCACTGAATTTTAAGTATAGTGCCTTGTTCATTTCTTATTATAGGCACCTGCTATACAGGCCAAGTGCACAATTTTGCTGTTGTAGGATTACATTTTTGACTTTTCCCCATCTTTTGGTGCAGCTGCTTGATCAGCCCTTTACACCACCTAAGGAAATCCCGTTAATGACTTGCTTCTGTAAGGCAATGAACACAATGACCAGAGGGATGATCGCAGACACCGCTGCCGTCATCATAATCGCATAGTTGTTCGAATAATCGTCCCGGAACAGTGTCATACCGAGTGGGATAGTGTACAAATTCTTATTTAGTAAGAAGATCAGCGGATTCTGGTAATCATTCCAGGTCCAGATAAATTTGATGATCGCCACCGTAGCGAGCACCGGCTTGCAGAGCGGAATAATGATAGACCAGAATATCCGTAAATGGCCTGCACCGTCAATTCGCGCCGCTTCAATATATTCGTCGCTGACACCAATCATAAATTGCCGCAGCAGGAACGTGAAGTAGATGGAGAACATACTCATTAATATGATTGCAGCATGAGTATCATAAAGACCGAACCAGCGAATCAGCAGAAAGCGCGGAATCAGTGTGGCCTGGTCAGGTATAATCATGAACGACAGCAGCGCCAGAAATACCATATTTCGTCCTTTAAACTTGATTTTGGTCAAGGCGTACGCCGACATAGATGATATGATAAGTGTAATTAAGGTTGTAATAATCGCAACTTTAAAGGAATTTAAATAGAAATGAGAAAAAGGTACTCGTCCCATCCAAACCATCTTGAAATTATACGCTACATTGATCTTCTCGGGAATCCATTGGATCGGGAAGCGCATAACATCTTTCTCATATTTAAAGGCTGCGGAAATCATCCAGATCAGAGGAATAAGAAATACAATGGACAAAGCCCCCATGATGCAGGTAGTGATCACTCTGGACATATTTTTTCTAATCAGTTGCATGTTAATCTCCCCCCTTTATTCTTCATTTCTCATTTTCCAAGTAGCTGCGGTGATCAAGCCTATGACGGCGAATAGCAGCCAGGAAATTGCAGAAGCATAGCCCATGTTGTAGTATTTGAACCCTTCCTCATAGATCCTGAACACAAGCACGGTAGAAGAATTGTTCGGGCCGCCTTCGGTCAAAAAGGCGATGATGTCGAACACCTTAAACGAGCCGATCAGCATGGTTATAAGTAAGAAGAACGTGGTTGGACGCAGCATCGGAACCGTGATGGCAAAGAATTTTTTCAGTGCGCTGGCTCCGTCTATTTCTGCAGCCTCGTAGATTTCATCGGAAATATTCGTCAAGCCGGCCATATAGATAATAATGGTGTAACCCAGACTCGCCCAAGAACTGATAATGGCAATCGATAACAGCGAGGTCTTTGGATCCACCAGCCATTTTGGAGGGCTGGAAATTCCAAGCTCCATCAAGAACTGATTAATCGGTCCAAGGGATGGATGGAACAATGCGCTCCATACAGCGGCAATTGCAATAATCGAAGAAATATAAGGGATAAAGAAGGCAACTTTGAAATAATTTTTAAGAAATACACTATTTTGAATCAATGCCGCCAGCACCAAAGCAATCGCAATCGGTATCGGCACGGTCATAATCATATAAATAGCATTGTTCTTCAAAGCTTGAATGATGCTCGGATCATGGAACATTTTGATATAGTTATCCAATCCGATAAACTCGATCCCTTGAACCCCCGACAATAGATCCCATTTCGAGAAGCTTAAATAAAGTGAGAATCCAAGTGCAAATACATTAAGAAAAAGCATTCCGACAATTTCCGGAGCTAGAAACAGCCACCCGGTCAAAGCCTCTTTCCGCTGCGGAGTCCAGAACTTCCGCTTCTCCTGCAGAATTTTTGGCACAGGTTGTTTTGCAGCCTCCACGTTGTATCACCTCGACAATTTGATTTGTCATTATAGTAATATATCTGCCTTCCGCATGAAGGAGTGATTATGACCCGAGATGTGCAAGATTTTGACCTTTGTCCGCTGACAATAAAAAGACCGCCCGGGAGGGGCGGCGGCTCTGTTCAGAACGATAGGCATTAATCTTCTCAGCGTACCGAGTGTTTGGATTTATATTCGCTCGGCGTTGTTCCCACATATTTTTTAAACACTTTTGAAAAATAGGTTCTGTCCGAATATCCCAGACCAACGGCTAGCGATTCCAGGTTCTGGCTGGAGATTTTCAGCATTTTGGTCGCAACCTTCATCTTGTGCTGATGTACATAGTCCGTAAAGGTCAGACCTGTCATGCGTTTGAAATAACGCGAGAAATAGCTCGGGTCCAGAAAGAGATAACGTGCCATATCGATTGAAGTGATGTTATCGCCAAGATGCTGATCGATAAATTGCTGGATAAGCTGCAGCTTGGGCTCCTGCGGGGGAGTTCCCGCCACCTGCTGTTTGTTGCCTGTAATCTGCACAAGCTTTCTTTCCACCAGTTCCATCGTATCCTCCAGTGTGCGGGTTTGCACGAGAT
Source organism: Paenibacillus sp. VTT E-133280 (assembly GCF_002264385.1). Lineage (NCBI taxonomy): Bacteria > Bacillati > Bacillota > Bacilli > Caryophanales > Paenibacillaceae > Paenibacillus > Paenibacillus sp. VTT E-133280. Next base: position 25,875 of record NZ_NFUX01000038.1, on the reverse strand, counting down.
AGACGAACAGATCCTCATCGAATGTTAGGCTAGTGAACATCAGCTCGATCCCGCGGAGCATAAAGGATAAATCCCGGACGAAATCTCCCGGATGGATAGCCATAACTTTTGCAGTCCTAGCGATTTCCTGAAGAGTGCCACGGATGGCTTCAAGATCATTTTTAATCACGGCCCGTTCCATCTGCGGGATATAACTATCCAGAAATCCTTGAGGAGCAGGCTGGAAGCGAGGAGTAGCGATTTGCAGAGTATCCAGAACTGTGTAATCCGCACTCGCATAAAACTCGCACTTGTCCTGGACAATTTGCCGATGAATCTGTCCGATCGCCTGTAGCTCTATTTTCTCAGTGACTGCAATGATGCCCGGTTGAATCTTAAGGAGATGGGAGCACTCAGAACACAATCGCTGTAAATAATCATGAAAATAAAGACTGGCATTCTGCGCCAGATTCACACGGTAATTATACAGAATCACAATATTCTTCTGCTCCAAAAAAGGCGTAATCCCCTCACACGCTTCGGACAGCTCTAAGGCTATATTGTAAATGGCATATAAAATAAGTGGATACTCGCTCTGCTTGTACCTCTTCTCGAAACTGGAAAAGTGAATACTGACCGTGCCCAGCATGAACCACGGGTACGTCCAGGATATGCCGATTTGCGTCGCATAGGCTAACGTGGTTTCGGGCGGAGCGCCGCCAATCACCCTTTGCAGCAGATTCTGCCGGAATAGCTGGCTGTTGTAACCCGTCTCCCCATGCTTGATTAACCCGATCTTCGATTTAAGCAAGCGTACAGACTTGGCAAGGCTTTTCTCCAGTTGCTCGTCTGTAAGCTGGTCCTTGATTAAATAGTCATCCACCTTCAGCTTTACCGCTTGCTGAGCATAATGGAAATCCTCATGACAGGTCAGGAAAATAATTCTGACCTCCGGCTTCATCCGGGTAAAGTAATCGGCCAGCTCAATCCCGTTCTTTTGCGGCAAGCCTATATCCGTGATCACGATGTCGGGCTGCACTTCCTCAAACATTAATAACGCCTTGGCACTGGAATAGGTGCTGCCGACAATCTGCAAGCTATGTGCTTCCCAGTCAATCATCTGCTGAAGCACTTTGAGCATAGGAACATCATCATCTATGAGCATCACTTTATACATCAATATCCCTCTCTCTCGGGCAGATTAACCTGATGATTGCCTTGCGGCAAATACAGAGAAACGGACACCCCACCTTGCGGCAAATTATGAAGCGACAAGCGGGTATCCTGACCATAGGTCAGCCTCAGTCTTTGGACCACGTTAATTAAACCGACCCTTTGATAAGCTCCATCCTGTTCATCGTCCTTGTAGAGCAATCTGCGGTTCAGTCCTGCCAGAATTTCTGCCCCTGCTCCGCAGCCATTGTCTTCGACTTCAATCATAATCCCATCAGTAATCGTTCGGGCACGTACGACAATACGCGGTGCCGGGTGGTCAACTAGACCGTGAACGATCGCATTCTCTACGAGAGGCTGCAGAATAAGTTTAGGAACGATGAGCTTCTCTGTATCCGCTTCCAGATCGACCTCCAGTTCAAGAGGGATTTCGTTGCGGATCTTCATGATGTCGATATAATGGCCAAGCAGTCTGCATTCTTCCCGTAAGGTAGCCGGTTCATTGACCTTCAAATAGGCACGGAGAAGACTCATTAGCGAATCAATGATCCCGCTGTGCAGCTTATCTTTAGCCAAAATAAGACTACATTTGATCGAATTCAACGTGTTGATCAAAAAGTGGGGACGAATCTGCATAAACAGGGCCTCAAGTTCCATCACTCGCTTCTGTTCTTGCTCCAGCTCGATGTCGTGAATCAATCCTTGCAGTTGATCCAGCATAGTATTCAATGTCTGCCCCAGCTCAGCGATTTCATCCTTGCCCTTGACCTCCAGCCTGACATCAAGATTCCCCATTCCGAACTGGCGCACAACGCGCTGTAGCTTCATGATCGGACTATGCAATCTTTTGGCAATCAGCATGGAAGTGGCGGAAAAGACAATAAACAAGAGAAGCACTAAACCAATACCACTATAAAAAGTTCGCGAAATCTGGCCCGACCATTCTTTCTCTGAAGCTTCATAGACCAGCTCCCAATTGGATTTGTCGATGGCTCTGGCCGTACGCACGCTCCCTCTATCTGCCTTGCCTTCTGGGGCTAGCTCTGAGTTCCCTGCGATCAGACCTCCTCTGGAATCAAACAACGCCAGCTTGCCAAACTCAACCGGTCCGAGTAATTTATTGAAATAGGCATCAGGAATCGAGATGAGAAGCACGGACACCTGCTGTTTCTCCCGGCTATCATAGATTACTCTGGCAATATAGTAGCTGCTGCTTTTACCGGAACCGCTGTCGGCCATCCCAAGCCATTGCAAGGTCTCCGGTTCGTGAATATTGACACGTCCCATCAGCTTGTCCATGTTGGCATTAATCACGGATAAATTCTCAGTCCCAGAGGAGATCACAAAGTGTTTCCGGTTAACCAAATACATACGAATGTTATTATTTAGCGGCTTAGAGTTGATGAGCGAAAACACATCCTGAATTTGCGTAAAATGTACGTAATCCTGATAGGTGTTCAGTCGCCCGGTATCTGCAAAGACCTTCAGATTGGCGCGAAAATTGGTATCGTTTACAATAAAATGCGATGCAAATGTCACATCATCAATGGTCTTGTTTAGTTCGTCAATCATAACGTTCAGGAAGTTATCGTTGCTGAGCTGTAGCTTTTCTACCATCGTATCCCGAATAAGCACAAAGGAGATGATCGATACTGCAATCAGCGGGATAAAAATCAGCAAAAGAAATGATGCCTGGATACGTCTATAGTAAGTGAATTTGAACATGTTTTCTCCGCGCCTCTCTCATGCTCTTTTCTTTTATTCTATCAGCCCGTTATCCAGTATACATGCATTATCTGATTACCGTGACTTTCTTTCGACCGTTTGCGAAAACAATAAGCACTACTTCACCAAATATTTGTATATCTTCTACTACATAGGAATCCAAGTGACTGGATGGAAGCTTATGGCTGATCACGATAATATGCTCCTCATTCCTTTCAGGGAAGCTGATGCGGCATGCCTCCGCCTGTACAGCATCCACAGGTTCACCCGTATGGCGGTAAATCGGCACCTGTTCAACCTGTGGACAGAATGGCTCACCGGAAGGCTGCGGGTACAGCATCTGCATCATCGATACCGTTCCTTTTCCCGTTCGGGAATAAACGGCATGCTGATTGGGTTCCAGCAGATTGTATTCGCGGGAGATTACCCCGTCATCAATCTTGCCCTGAAGTCCTTTAACATTAACGGGAATGATGCTAAGATTGGCTTCCCTATCTTTTGTTGTACGGCAAATGAATGTCTCGTCTTCCATCTGAACCGCTCCGGGTGCAAAATGAAAATGCTGGGAAAACGTATGCTCCTGACGGCAGCTAAAGCTGTCGACCAGAAGCCAGTAATAAGGCTTGATGAATATGATCCTCCTTAGCAGGTGTACCGGATCATCCAAATGAAGGTAGCCATCATGGCTGCCTTCAACATAATCAAAATCCGGATTGCTGATCCATTTGCTGCCTGTCGGCTTCGCAATTTGGGAGAAGGACCATGTATCCGTGATTTCAGTGAATCCAATTCCGTCAACAGTAGTCGTATTATGGGCAGCGCTTTCTTTTAACGCTTTTCTGAGTGGTGTGTGATCACTATAGTTGTATCTGCCCAGGTCGGTAAGCATATCCCGCCCAAAGGCATGCAGATCGAAATGTAGCAAATCCGCGTGACCATGTCCACCCCCAAGCGGCCCGCAGTGGAAATATAGATACAAGTCCTGCTCGTCCCAACCCGTTCGCATCACATAATGACCGGAATGTGCGAAAGAGCGCGACAAGTAAGGCGGTTCCTCCGCAATCAGCTGCTCGTAGCCTTCAACTCCACTCGTTCCGAACAACCAGGCATTGTCATAATCCATATGATCGTATCCGCCAAAGCGGAGCACAGAATCTTGAAACAACCAACCTGCATAAGTCAAAATCGAACGGACATCGCTATCATCGCTATCCCCGAGCATCGGCTGCCGATGATTCGGTTTGGCCCAATACAAGGAAGCGGCGGCCATTTGATGAACTTTTTGTTGAAGTTCAGCCTGTAGCTCCAGTCCATTCATGCGAGCCAAGCGGATGCAGTCGAGAAAACATACCAGAACCTCATGATGATAGGTGGGCGATTGCTCCCAATGGATACCGTCTGCCATGACCTGGATTCTAGCCGTTTCCCCCAATCTTTCCTCACCGAGCCGTCGCCAAATCTTAGCCCTTGTGAACTCAGGGAAGTAGAGCGCGGTTTGGAATAAGCCACAAGTCTCCAGAACTCCCCAATTGCTGATATTCTTCCAGCCCGTAAACGATAAAGACAAATATTCGCTGTGTTCATGAAGGGATATCATCACTTTCGCCAGAAGCGTCGGTGTAAGCAGCGGGCTATCCTGTATATAGGACAGCGCTTTGATCCAGTTCGCACAGCGAAGACCCGCTTCAATGGTGCGCCAAGTCAACGTATCATTCGTAGGCATGTCTGGAACAGGATTACGGTCCATCCAATCTTCAAGCTGACAACAAAATGTTCTCGCATACTCCTCATTACCTGTTATCGCATACGCTTGTCCTAATGCCACCCAGTAGCGGTGGCGATTCAGCATATAAGCCCATTCTACATCCTTATCGGGAATATAACGCCAGTCAATTTCTTCCTCAAAAGTGACCGGAATGCGGCTGCGTTCCATATCCCAGGGAAACCGAAAAAGAAACGTCTGCTCCATAACTTCATCCGCCGTCTTCATTACGACTTCCAGCTCTTCTGCGCAATATCGCTGTATATAATCGATATGCTGCTGTTTCTGACTGTCCTCTGCCCGCCAGCTCGGCATGCTCCGACTAGTCAAATAACGATGCAATTCAGTTAGCGCATCTTCCTGCCGTGCTTGGCTGAGCGCATCCTTCACGGGCGCTAAAGCAGGTAACTCAAGGTCGAGTAGCGTAAAGACAGCATAGGGAGAGGTTGATCGGCCATCAGCGTTCATACCAGTACCCCCTGGTGCCTTTTTGCAGCCGCAGCAACGCTTCGAGGTAGAAATAATCTCCCCAGATCATGAAATCATCCGGAGACAGACCGCCGCGCACATGGTAAGAGCCGTGCTTCAGCAGCCCCTCCGCGTCTTCACCGATCGTGGAATAGTTCTGCACAAGTGAAGTCATCGACTGTATTAATCCTTGATGAAAATAAGCCCGTTCGGGATCTTCCTCCTCCATTAGCTCCAGCAGTTCCTGCAGTCCAGCCGCAACAATTGCAGAGGCCGAGCTATCCCGGTACGTATCCGCAGACACTGGAGCATTAAAGTCCCAGTAAGCGACATGATCCTCTGGTAAATGTTCTAAAAAATAACGGGCCATCCGCTTGGACGTTTCCAAATACAACGGATCCTTAGTATAGCGATAAGATAATGCAAAACCGTAGACGCCCCAGGCCTGCCCTCGCGTCCAAGTCGATCCGTTAGTATAACCCTGGTGTGTAGCGCCGCCAATCGGCTCTCCAGTCTTCTGGTCGAAGAAAAACGTATGGTAGGAGCTGTCATCTCCCCGCACCAGATAACGTTTCGTTTTATCCGCCTGCATGACCGCCACCTGACGGTATAGTGAATCACCAGTTTGTTGTTCCGCCCAGTACAAAAGGGGTAGATTCAACAGACAATCAATAATGATGCGTCCACCTTCCTTGGCATCTCCCACAGGTCCCCAAGCCTGAATATAACCGCCGCCTGTCCGCCAGCGCTTCAGTAGTAAATCAGCCGCTTGCAGTGTCAACTGACGTGCGGATTCGTCTTTATCAATCATCCACTGGGCCTTGGAGGATAATGAATACAAAAAACCGATGTCGTGATGATCAAGCACCGTCTTTGCCGAGAAACGGCGCCGGAAATCCTCTACGGTATGAGATGCCGCAATACGAAAGCTGTCATCCTGCGTATATTCATAGCACAACCACAACATGCCGCTCCAGAATCCATTGGTCCAATCATCGTTGTTATTAAGCTGGTAAGTTCCATTGATGCTGACATGAGGGAATCTGCCCCCAAATCGGTCAATGTTCTTACGTACCTTCTCTATTGCATCTTCAATCGCACTGCTCCACATAAGCTCCTTGCTCCCTTCGGGCTCTTCGTTTCTTATGTTTCATGATAAGGAGAGTGAACAGGATCTAATAGGGGCGATTTTTGCTTTGATGTGCATTATTTTGACTTTTGTACGAAGTAAAGTGATACAGGTTCGCTTTCCAATCCTAGGCATCAAATCAATATAGTAACAAAACGTATAACTATTTATGGAAAAATACGTTAAAATCAAAAAGTAACTTACAACTTTCATTCTTTTTAGAAACGGAGTGTCCTATTAATGAAAAAGCTAGGTGCATTATTTTTATCCATTTTCATGGTTATGTCTGTCTTTACCACTGCCCATGCGGCTGAAAAGCCTGTCGGTGTGTGGATTGATGGAACAGAAGTAAAGTTAGGCAATTCTAACCCAATTGTTGAAAAAGGAACGACCTTGGTTCCTATGCGTCCACTCCTAGAGAAGCTAAATGTAAATATGAATTGGAATAAAAAGACCCAAACCGTAACGGGGACCAAAAATGGACTGGCCCTTTCACTGACTATCGGCAGCACCACAGCAACGGTAAACGGGGAGAAGAAAAAACTAGAGGTGGCTCCTAAAACCATCAACAATGTCACCTATGTTCCTGTCCGCTTTATCGGTGAAACGATCGGCTATAAGGTAGAATGGAGTGCGGCGCAGCGCACCATCACCTTTGTAGCTAATAACGAGGCTGCTGGTAGCAACGGATTCTTATGGAAAGTGGAGAACAACGGTAATACCGTCTATCTACTTGGCTCTATCCATGTAGCTAACGACAAAATGTACCCGCTACGCCCGGAAATTGAAGCTGCTTTTGAAGCGTCTCAATATCTCGGGGTTGAAGTTGACTTAACAAAGGTTGATCAAACGGAGATGCAAAAGTTCCTTGCGGAGAAAGGTTCTTATACAGATGGGACCAAACTCAAGGATCACGTATCCGCTGATACTTATAACAAAGTTGTTGCGGTTCTGAAAGCGAATGGTCTTGCAGGAAATGCATTCGATTCCTATAAGCCATGGGTCGTTACTCAAGGTATCTCAAGCCTACAAATGCAAACGACAGATTATACACCGGATACGGGGATCGACCTATATTTCACACAGAAGGCAGGCAAACTGAATAAACCTATCATTGAATTGGAAAATATGCAATTGCAGCTGAATATGTTTAATCAATTCTCAGATGGATTGCAAGAAAAGCTTCTCCTCGATACACTCGATAGCCTCAAGCAAACGGACAATGCTGCAGCAACGGCTTCGTTGGATGCATTATCCCAAATGTGGATGCAGGGGGATGAACAATCACTCGTAGCTATGACACAAGCGGTCGCTAAGGAGCCAGAATACTATAAAGGTCTCGTTTCGGATCGGAATGCCAACATGGTGAAGCATGTAAAAGAATATTTGAATAGTGATAAAAAAGCGACTTATCTTGTCATTGTTGGTGCACTACACATGCTGGGTGATGATGGCATTGTGACTCAATTGCAAAAAGACGGCTTCAACGTCGTCAAACAATAATTTCTATAGCCAAAATAAATAAGGCTGTCTCTTAGTCATCTACAATGACTTTGGAGGCAGCCTTTTATTTTTACTTTTTTAGCTCAATCTAAAAATAGTAGTAAATTGACGTGAAGACAGAGCGGAGGGGTGGAGGGATTCTGGAGAAACGCCAGTGTTCGCCTTTAAAGACCAATTTCAACTACTAATCTTTCTACTATCCAGAAATTGGGCTTTAACAGCGATCGTAAGAACCCTCCACTCCACAGCGGTTTGTTCACAAACAGGCTACTACTAATTTTGGTTTTGAGCTTTTTCCTTCTACCATTTGATTAACTGATCCACCTTCACCGGCAGTCCAGTAGCGATCGAACGATTAGCCGCAATCCCGGTCATAATAGACATCGCCCCATCCACATGGGAAGCTGCACGATTAAACCGATCCTCCACAGGTCGTTCAAAAATATCACGGAGCATGACCGGATCTCCACCCCCATGTCCCCCAACGCCTTCTTCAATTTCCACTTCATAAGGCGGCGTAAAATGAGGGAATACAGTGATCTGCTTGTCCTTTAGTGCCCCTTCATCTTCTTTCTTCCCCCCGGCGTTTACATAGGACTGTTCAACAACCTTAACTTCCATCCGCCCCTTCGTCCCGTTAAATACTACAATGAAGCCCTCCCAAGGCAAATAAGCATTAAGTGAATAGTTCATAATCGTCTTGTTTTTGTATTTGACCATGACTGCCATCGTATCCTCAATGCTGATATTATCACCGAATACACTTTGATCTCGCAGGTACCCATCTTCATGCTCGGCATCCAGATACATCTGCTTAAGCTGCTCGTTGTCTTTTAGATGAAGCGCAAAGGGATCATTTTCCGCTGCACTACTCCCATGGGCACGCTGATAAAACTCCGTCACCCCGCGCTTCTCCGCGTTCTCTCTGCCATAGAACCTTAAATCTCCCATGGCATAGATCGTATCCGGACTTGAGCCCAACCAGAAATTCATCAAATCGAAATGATGTGTTGATTTATGAACTAACAACCCTCCGCTGTTCCGTTTATCCCGATGCCATCTGCGGAAGTAATCCGCCCCATGCTGCGTATTTAGCAGCCACTCAAAATTGACGGATAACACTTCTCCAATCGCCCCATCCATGATCAATTCACGGATTTTGGTATTATGCGGAGCATAGCGGTAATTGAACGTAACACGCAGTTTTTTCCCCGTCCGCTCAATCGCTTCAAGAATTTCCTGACATTTCTCTTCATCCACCGTCATTGGTTTCTCCGAAATCACATCACAGCCAAGCTCCATCGCCCGGATAATATAATGGTGATGTGTGCGGTCAATACTCGTAACGATAACCACATCCGGCTTGGTCTCTTCAACCATACGATCAAACTCATGAGCTTTATAAGTAGGAACCGCATGATAATGATATTTCCCTTTCAGTAATCGATTCGCATAATCCATTCTTGTCCCATTCACATCGCAAAAGCCTACAATTTCTGAAGTTTCACGATAATTCGTAGTTATCTCACCATAGAAGAACTCCGCTCGGCCACCAGTACCTACGAATACATATTTCTTCTTCGACACAAGGATCACTCCATCGCTATTGATTTAGATGCCGTTTCTTCTTATAGTTTATAGTATAAAATACATCCAAATCTAAGCGATTATTAGTAGAAATAACGAAAACTATGCATATATTAGCTTCATTATCTGAAAGGGGCAGATATAGAATGGAACAGGTGCTTGAACCCCCATTTTTCATTGAGCAAATCAAAAGAGCCGGTCCATTCAGCATGGATTCCGACCATTATCACGAAACATATGAGATTTATTATTTACTCGCAGGTGAGCGCAGCTATTATATCAATAATCTGATTTATACCTTACGCAAAGGTGATTTAATATTTATTAACAAAAATGAACTCCATCGCACCACTTCTAAGGGCTCAGCGCGCCATGAACGAATATTGATTAACTTTGAGGAGGTCTTTCTGCAAAAAACGTTGGCGAACTACGACCTAAGTATTCCTTTTTTAACTACACAAAGCTTACTTCTGCGTCCCGGAGTACATGAACAAGGAGCCATCGAATCTATCCTCTTCTCCATGCTAAAAGAACAAGAAGAACATCGATCACAGCAAGTCCCCTATCTTCAGACACTGCTCATCCAGTTATTTATTGAAATGAACAGAGTACAAGAAATAAGCCGCGAGCCCATCGCTCCTGAGAGCAGTGAGAAGCAGCTTAAAGTCTACGAAATTATCGATTATTTACAGGCACATTATGTTGAAAAGCTTACATTAGAGCAGCTATCCGACACTTTTTTCATCAGCAGTACTTATCTTTGCCGTTTATTCAAACAGACCACTGGCTTCACCACTGTTGAATATCTAAACTACATTCGGATCAAGGAAGCTCAGCGACTCTTGCAGAGTACCAACGCTAAAGTCATGACCATTGCCGAAAATACAGGATTTGACAGCATCGCCCACTTTGGGCGGGTGTTTAAGCAAATCGCAAAATGCTCACCTCTGCAATACCGTAAGCAGAATCGCTGACCATCAGGCCTTGATTACACCTTTTTTGATAATAATATTTCCATAGAGTGCTTCTTCACCCGATACTACAATAGCGTAGCTTTGCTTGGAACGATTGTAGAAATCAAACCGCTTCTCATATTTAATCGTCGCTTCAGCGTCATGTTTGGCGATTATCGACTCGTACGTGGACCAGATCACCGGCACCGTAGGATCTCCCTCAACCACAGCCATAAACGCCACCTGATGTTCCACATAATGATCAAGTGGCAGCAGTTCCAATATTGCATCCAAAAGATCAGGTATTCCAATGCCATCATATCTTAGTACTTTTGAGTTTAAGGAGTGTCCTGGATAATTAGCATCTGCCAGTACAAGCTCATCACCATGACCCATCTCCATCATCACTCGTACCAGTTCCGGAGAGAGTAGCTTAGGAATTTTTTTCAACATCCAAGCACCTCATTACTTCCCATAAAAAGATCTCAAAGCAACCAGCTCATCAATCCGATGCTGTGGCAGTTCTCTCTCCCCGTCAATCATACGTGTAATAAAGGTAATCTTGGCTGTATATTCGAGTCTCTCCATATTCAGATAAGCCTCCATAACATCCGTTCCCCAAGTAAGTGCTCCGTGATTTTCGAGCAGGACTGCTGTTTTTTTGCCAAGGAAAGGCATCAGTGAGTCCGGGATTTCTTCTGTTGAAGGTGTTCCGTATTCCGCCAAAGGAATATCCCCGATCATGATAACCGACTCTGGCATCATCATTTTATCGAGCGCCTCACCTTTAATGGCAAAAGCGGTAGCATACGGGGGATGTGCATGAACCACACCATTCATCTCAGGTAGCTCATTATAAATTCTCAAATGCATTTTGGTTTCCGTTGAAGGTCTGTATCCTTCCGCCGCTTCAAGAACTTCACCTTGCAGGTTTACTTTTACAATCATATGTGGCTCTAAATATCCCTTGCTTACGGCTCTGGGGGTAGTGAGAATTTCATTCTCTGATAACCGTGCTGAAATATTCCCATCATTGGCGGCAATGAAATCTTTAGTAAACAAATTTCTGCCAATATCACAAATCTGCGAACGTAGTTTTTGTTCCAAGTTATCCATAAGTTCTCTCCTCATATCCTATTTTTTAGAGTTCTTCACCAAAGAAGGCTGGTATGTCTTAAAGGTAAAAGATCGTCCCACGAACTCTTTCGCCTTAGAAACTTGCAATTTCCCCAGGGCAGCCAGCTGGACAATGATATTGCCAATTCCACTGGCCTCCACTGGCCCTGCAACGACTTCTCTACCCGTAGCATCAGCGGTGAGCTGGCATAATAGCTCATTTTGAATCCCACCGCCAACCATATGAATGATAGTGATTGTCTTGCCGGTGATCTCTTCCATTTCTTCAATCGTTCTACAGTATGATTGCGCAAGGCTCTCAAGGATAACGCGTATAAATTCAGCTTTCGTATTAGGCGACTGTTGCCCCGTTCGCTCACAATATTCCTGAATCCGCTGCATCATCACACCAGGTGTGCTGAAAAGCTGGTCATTCGGGTCAATGATCGCTGGCGACCCATTAATCGTTTGGGCTAATTCAACCATTTCACTTTGACTAAAATTCTCTCCTGCTTTCGCCCAATTCCTCTGGAGCTCCTGTAGAATCCATAGTCCCGTTGTGTTTTTTAGCAAACGATTAGAATTACCGTAGCAACGTTCATTTGTGAAACCATATTCATAGCTTTTCTCTGAAATGACCGGCTCAGGCGTCTCCATCCCCACCAACGACCACGTACCACAGCTTAAAAATGCAGCTTCATCCTTACGAGTATACGGAATCGAAGCCACTGCTGAAGCCGTATCATGTGAAGCGCCGGCAATCACTTTCATCAGTCCGATACTAAGCTCCTCTTGAATAACCGGAAGGATTGATCCAATAACTGTCCCCGCATGAACCTTATGTGGAACTAGATGACTCGGAATCCCCAGCCTGCTAAATAATTCAGAGGAGAGTTCTCCCGTAACAGCATCCATTAAGCCGCTTGTACTCCAGATCGTGCGTTCTGCTGCTTTTATACCAGAAAATAGATAATGAAATAGATCTGGCATCATTAAAATAGTGTCCGCAGTCTCCCTAACAGAATCATTATCCTGAAAGTCAGAGAACAACTGATAGACTGTATTAATCACACTTGGTTGAATACCGGTCATACGGAACTGCTCTGCCGGCGACAGTAACGCTTCCAATTTGAGACGGTGAACCTCCATCCTCCGATCCCTATAATGATGTGGGGAATAGAGCAGCATTCCATTTTTATCGATAAAACCGTAGTCGACGCCCCATGTATCCACACTTAAAGACGTCAATTCTCCATGTTGCCTAAAGGCTTTTTGAACCCCTTGCTTCATTTCATGGAACAGTCTAAGAACATCCCAATATAAGTGCCCGTTGATCTGTACCGGCGTATTATCAAACCGATGAATTTCTTCCATTTGTAGCCTATCGCCACCATATATCCCCAGCATCACTCTTCCGGAGCTGGCGCCGAGATCTATGGCTAGAAGCTTAATCGTATCACCCATTGTTCACCACACCTGCTTCACAGGAAGATTTTAATAGAGAGGTCCAAAGTTCTGACAGGCTCTGTAATCGGCTCCCTCTAGATCTTCAGTGCCAAATAATGACCATACCCGTGGTCTAAAAATACGTGATTCCTCAACGTTATGCATGCTGACTGGAATGCGTAAAATGGACGCCAGTGTAATCAAATCCGCTCCAATATGCCCATAACTAATCGCCCCATGATTGGCGCCCCAATTATCCATGACATCATAAACCGATTGGAATGAACCACTATTAGTTAGCTTAGGTGCAAACCAGGTCGTTGGCCAAGTTGGGTCTGTTCTTTGATCCAGTGTATGGTGAACATCCTCAGGCAGCTCTACGGTATAACCTTCTACAAGCTGAAGAACAGGCCCAAGTCCTTTTACCAAGTTCAAACGTGCCATGGTAACTGGCATCCCGCCTTTGGTTAAATAATTCGTAGAAAAGCCACCCCCACGGAAATATTCTTGAGAAGCTGGGCGGAATTGTGTATGGCTTAAACAAGCTTCTACCTCATCCTCTGTAATTTCCCAAAAAGGTTTAATCGCAGGTTTGCCGTCTATCGTCTGTTCACCCGTACCATCAAGAGCAGCCGAACCCGAGTTGATCAAGTGTAGTATTCCGTGTGCTGCCTCACCTTGCAATTGATGACCTGTTACACGCTTAACAGCATCTGGACTCCAAAAGGTGCGGACATCCGCAAAGATTTGTGCAGTATTCGTCAGCAGATAATTGAACAGCATTGTTACTCCGTTCAGGCTATCATTCTCTGTCGCTATGATATAAGGTGTACGTTTACCGTTCCAGTCAAAAGAGGAGTTCAGTATCGTCTCCATGAAATCCCCATTAGGAAAATGATCCGTCCATTGGCGCTGACCTTGGAAGCCACCAACAATCGCATGATGACCATTGGCCTCTTCCTCAAAGCCCAGCTCAGCGAGAACAGGATTACCGATCATCAGATCCCGGGCGATCAATGTCATTTTCACACAAGTCTCCCACTGCTTCTCTTTCTCATCATCACTTATTTGCAGATGCTTCGGATTATTATCGGCACCAACTTGGCAGTTTTCTTTAGTCCACGCGAGGGCTCGTTTATATTCCTCTTTATCATAAATCTCCTCTTCAAAGCGGCGTACATATTCTGACATATCTATATATTCATTGCGCATCCCCAGATACTCTTGGAAGAACTGTTCATTCACAATCGATCCAGCAATCCCCATCGAAACAGAACCCATAGATAAATAGGACTTCCCTCTCATTTGAGCAACTGCCATCCCTGCTTTAGCGAACTGTAGCAATTTCGTCTGCACATCCGCTGGAATCTCCTCACTGCCAGACTCCTGAACATCCTCACCATAGATACCAAACGCCGGAATTCCTTTTTGTGCATAAGCAGAGAGAACAGCAGCTAGATAGACGGCGCCTGGGCGTTCCGTTCCGTTAAATCCCCAAACCGCATGCGGGATCGAGGCGTCCATATCCATCGTCTCAGAACCATAACACCAGCAAGGGGTCACAGTAATCGATACGCCAACATTAGCCCCAGCAAATTTCTGAGCCGCAGCCGCAGCTTCTTTAACACCACCAATCGTAGTATCGGCAATGATACACTCCACGGGGCGGCCATCTGGATAAAATAAGTTCTCTTCAATAAACTTAGCTACCCGCTGTGCCATACCCATGGTTTGAGCTTCTAGCGATTCGCGAACACCTCTTCTTCTGCCATCAATGGTCGGACGGATACCAATTTTCGGATAGTTTTCTATCACTGCTGTTCCTCCTCAAGATCATCTTTAATCTCATCGATAATGGAATGATTTCTCCTCCATCATAAAATATGGAAACGCTTTAGTCAACACAAATCAACATATTTATAGATAAATAATGTGGTTTTATGTGGTATTTATAACATAACACTGTGGTATTATGTGAGTATGAGGTTATTTTTTGATTTTGATTTTTATGACAATGTAGTAAACTAGGAAGTAGATGATGATAGAGGTGAGTGAACGGATGAAAGCATTTGAACGGCGGGATCTAATCATTAATGAGCTGTATAGACAAAAGAAAGTCCATGTCGCTCAGCTGGCGCAAAAATTCAATGTCTCGGAAGAGACCATTCGGCGGGATCTGGATAAACTGGACAAGGAAGGCCTTGCCAAGAAAAATTATGGCGGTGCAATTCTTAATGCCCACACGAATGAGGACCCTCCCTATGTGAGTAGGCATCAGGTAAATATAGAGGCCAAACGTACGATAGCTGATCATGTTCTCCAATTAATTAATGATGGGGATAGCTTGGTGACGGATACGAGCTCAACCGTTTTTGAGGCTTTACGGAGAATTATAGAGGAGAAAAACAATCTGACGATTATTACGAATTCTTTGGTTGTATTATCCGAATTTCAACATTCTGGGCAAAAGCTTATTTCCACTGGTGGGATACTAGGGCCAGAGACAAGCTCCTTCGTTGGGCATACCGCCTCACAGACCATTCAAAAATATAATGTGGATGTAGCTATATTCAGCTGTAAAGCGTTATCCATGACTGGCGGACTCAGCGATTCGAATGAAGAAGAAAGTGAACTGAAGATTCTTATGCAACAACAGGCGAATAAAGTCGTTCTGCTCGCAGATCACTCTAAGTTCGACAGGACTGCGTTCATCAAATTATTCAGTTTCGATAGAGTGGATTATATCGTTACAGACGAGAAGCCTTCTGAGGAATGGATCGAGTTTCTGAATCACTATCATATATCTCTTATCTATGCACCCGCTGAGTAATCAGTAGGTGCATAGATAAAGATTGGGAGAATCCTTTATTTCACTAGTCTTTTAAAATACCGCTTTTCTCTACGATCTTCAGCCACTCCCCGGCAATCAGATTATGCCCGGCTGCTGTCGGGTGAACGCCGTCCCACAGCCAGTAGGCTGCATCTGTTCTACGAGTAGCTGCATCAAATGCTTCCTGTAAAGGAACAAACACAGCATTAAATTCCTCTGCAAGCTGCTTAACAACCCCCTGATAATGAGTAATCCGCTCTTTCCATTCGTCCCATTGTTCTGCCGGAGCTCCGGTATTTAGAATAAAGGGCTCACACAAGACCAGCTTCGTTTGCGGAAGTACTTCCCCGGTTTCCTCAAGCACATGACGGTACGCACGTTCAAAACGATCCGTTACTCCACTTGGTTCCCCTTTCATTGTTCTCCAAAGATCATTAACACCAATCAAAATACTGATGACATCTGGCTGAAGGTAAATCGCATCCTCATTCCAGCGTGCATACAGATCGGAAATTCGATCCCCACTGATCCCACGGTTAAAGAACACTAGATTCTGCTCAGCCCGTTCATTGCCTAGCTTGCCTCCAATAATATACGCATAGCTATGTCCCAGAATATGATTGGGGTCTTCATCACGACCACGGTTCCCATCCGTAATAGAGTCGCCCTGAAATAAAATCACTTTTTTAGCTTTAGAAGTTGGAATAGTCATTCCTATGATTCATCTCCTTGATCTCTTCTTTCACATGAAACACTCAAGTTGAATATTCCATAAGATACAAGTAAAGTTAACATATACAACTCAAGGAGGGAAGAAAATAATGAAATACAGAAGGCTAGGCAATTCAGGTCTAAAAATCAGTGAAATCGGCTTAGGCAGCTGGCTTACATATGGAACAGCAGCAGAGCAAAAGGCAGCAGACGCCTGCATCAGCAAAGCTTTTGAATGCGGTATCAATTTCTTTGATACAGCTAATGCTTATAACCGTGGTGAAGGCGAAAAAGCAATGGGTGCTGCTCTTCGCGCCTATGAAAGATCGTCTTATGTGCTGAGTACAAAGGTATTCTTTCCGATGGGCGATGATGTGAATAATCGTGGTTTATCACGTAAGCACATCATGGAGCAATGCGAAGCTAGCCTACGGCGTTTAGGAACCGATTATATTGATGTTTATTTTTGTCATCGATTTGACAGAGAGACGCCTGTGGAGGAAACTTTGCGCGCGCTGGACGACCTAACTGCACAAGGTAAAATTCTATATTCGGCAATGAGCGAATGGAGCGCAGCTCAAATTTCTGACGCCACCGGCATTTCACGCAGACTAAATCTGCGTCCGCTTATTTCCAATCAGCCTATCTATAACATGTTCGAGCGGTACATTGAGGATGAGGTACTTGAGGTATGTCAGCGTGAGGGCCTCGGACAAGTGGTCTTTTCTCCACTCGCCCAAGGTATTCTGACAGGTAAATACAAACCTGGACAACAGCCTCCGGCAGGAACCCGCGCAGCTGATGATTCGGTAAATGGCGTCATTCGCAGCTACTTCCGCGATGATGTATTGACTGTTGTCGGACAGCTCGATGAACTAGCTAACCGTCTTGATTTGAAGCTGTCGCAACTAGCGTTAGCTTGGACCCTACGTCAACCCGGCGTAAGTTCTGCTATTATCGGGGCCAGTAAGCCAGCGCAGGTGGAAGAGAATGCCCAAGCTGTTGATGCCGTATTGTCTCCTGAAACTTTGGAGAGAATTGAAGAGCTTCTAAAGCCAGTAGCCAATTTCGCTCCCGCGAGATAATCTGAAAGAGGTTGTACCAAAAGCCACAGCAATTGGCTTAAGTACAACCTCTTTTTTCTTAAGAAATCAATTTGGATTCTTCGGCTTGTTCAGCCGCCTTTTCGATATAACGCTCCAGCGGCTTCTTGAGCGTTAGCGCCAGTAAGAGTGCTATTACACCGAATAGGATCAAATAAAGACAATCGCGAATCGCCACTTCCGGCAGAATCCCCCCTACCGCCTCCCGCATCAAACTAATCGCATAAGTAAATGGCATAAACGGATTCAACATTTGAAAAAAATGGCCTGTTGTACTGATTGGAAACGTACCGCCAGAGCTTGAGAATTGAAGCACCATGAATACGATCGCTATCCCCTTTCCAACGTTGCCGAATACGGAGACAAGCGTAAAAACAATCGTCACGAATACGATACTAATTAATACTGCAAAAAGGACAAACCACACCTTGTCCACCACATAACATTTCAGAATAAAGAGATTACCGAGTACAGCCACCAGCGCTTGAAGAATTCCAACCGTAAGAAACGTCAGCAAACGTCCAAAATACAATTGATACCGCTTGTACACAATTCCCTCCGTATCCACTCCCGTACGAAGAAGTGAGATTAGGAGTGTGCCACCTACCCATAAGGAAAGTACAACATAAAAAGGAGTCATAGCCGAACCATAATTCGGAATAGGATATAACTTATTCTCTTTTAATACTACCGGGTTGGCCAAAAAATCACTTTTGCTCTTAATATCCCCTCCGAGCAGCTCTGCAATCTCTCCCAGATCCACCTCATCTTTGATCTGACGGATGGTAGCTGCCGCTTTACGAATCGAATCTTCCAGGATCGGAAGATCATTTCGCACCATATCCGCTGCGACCGCCACTCCCTTATCCGCTCGGGGGAGACCTGTACGTATCAGATCAGAAATCTGATGCACCCGTTCCTCTACAGCCGGCAGATCCTGACGGACGAAATTTGCAGCTTGTTGTATTTTTGCTCCTGCAACAGGTAAGCTGCTCTGAATTAGTGGAAGTGTATCGCGAACAAAAGCACCAAAGCTCTGTGTCTTATCTGCGACACCGCTAGCTGCTGTATGTACCGCTTCACGAATAGCTGGTAAGTCCTGCTGTAGACTAGCCAAGCTTGATTGTCCGAACTCAATTGCTGCCATAGTCTCCTCAAGAAGGGTACCCAGCGCCGATAGACGATCCGGAACTTGTTCCAGGGCAGTGGCTGTAGTCTCTGCAGCAGTGGATATTTGCTCTAACGTATTTTTTATAGCAGGGATAGTTGCCGCTTCATATTCGGAAATAAGCTTCGCTATGGCTAAGTTCCCTTCGCCAGATTTAAGACCTAATTGCTTAACATCACTCGGATCTGGCTGACCTTCATTTTGTAAATCCAATACCAACGAATTTACCAAAGAAGTCTGTCTGCTCAAGGTATTATTTACATCCTTCAAGGCGCCAATCTCAGCATTAGGCACTGTTCCTGGCGAGAATGTATTCAGTGCCGATAACAAAGAAAGCGTATGATCCATCACGTTACTTCCCGACCCCAGCTGAGCGGAAACAGACTCAAGTTGCTCGCGGACCGCTTGCGGGTCAATATCTTCTCCCTGCAGCAGTTCAGCAAGCTGAACTACTGCATTCTCCGTTTTTTGCAGCAGGTATATATTTTGTTTGAGGGCGGCAGGTACCGCTTCAAATGCAGCATTACTCTTCTCTAAGAACTGTTGAAGCTCTAGAACAAAATCATTTCCAGCAGTTGCAATCTTGTCCGCCTTAGGTAGCGCAGTTAGGGCAGTGCTAACAACTTTATTTGCTTCCGTAAGACCTTCAGACGCCTTGTCCATAATTTGTTCAACTTCACCAAAATGATGATCAAGTTGAACGATTAGCTGTGCTGCTTGTTCAATTTTGGGCAGCTTATCCTGCAGCTCCCCTAAATGATCTGCAATATTGGCAATTTGAGACCAATGTTCAGCTATTTTTTCTAAAGCCAATCCCGCCTTTTCAACCTCTGGCAGCTTATTCTCCAGCTTAGAGATGCGCGCTGCCGATGCATGAATTTGCGGCCATTGCGCCTCCATTTTCAATACATGTTGGCCTGCCGTTTCAATTTCGGGGAGACTTGCCTCTAACTGAAAAAGTCCTTTTTCTACCTTGCGTATAATAGGCAATTCAGATTGGAACTTTGAATCGATTTGTTTTAAGGCTGTAAATACGGTTTCGCTAATGGTTTCCGTAAAATTCTCACTGATCTGTGTCGTGATTGAAGAGGCACCTTTATCCGTGATTTTAGGCGCAATCGCGTTTATCTTCTCATTGACGGTGTATTCAATCTCTGGTTTCACGATCCTGCCTTCAAGGATTCCTGTCATTCTTTTGGAGAAATCAGCAGGGATAACAATACTCGCATAATAATCTCCACGCTTCACACCATTGTGCGCAGCTTCTGCATCTACGAAGGTCCACCCTAAGCTTTTATTATTCCGAAGACTTTCCATGACATCATTGCCGATATTGAAGCTCTTATCCTTGACAGTGGTCCCTTCATCCAGACTAGTTACAGCAATCTTAATGCCAGAGGTATTACTGTAGGGATCCCACACCGCCGCAACGTTAAACCAATCATACACAGAAGGTAACACCACCAAAGCAGCGATCAGGAACACGGCCACAGGAACCTTAAAAACGTTGCGCCAGTCGTTCCTATAAATCCGTAGTATTCCACCCATTCGTTGCTCCCCCTAATCTGTATGTTTTGACATTTTAATATGCCCGAGGAGACAAACTTTTACTATCATTTTCAGTGGATTCACGACTGGCATCTTTTTTCAGAAATTTTTTAAAAAAATTGCAACAAAACCTGCCCGTTTAACGTAATAGAAGTATATAGCCCGTTTAGGAAAAAACATAGCGGGTAATAAGCTATATACAACCTTTTTACATATCTCAAGGGGGAGATTTCTAATGTTTAAGAAAAAGTCAGCGTATGTGTTACCGGTTGTTGTTCTATTGTTTCTTTCCCTAATTACTACTGCTAGTACCGTTGGAACACGAGTAGATGCGCAAGATAGTGGCAAGACTCAGCAACAGACGGTATATATTCATACTATTCAATCCGAGAATGGCAAACTTTCCATTACAGCCGATGAAATAAACTGGTATCAGGGTGCTGATGCTGACCGAGTCTTTGCTGAAAGAGACCCGGAAGGTGCAGCAGAAATTGGCGGAGCTCCAGACGGATATTATGTTGTTAATGATGTTGATACACTGACAACCTATCCGATCGCTGATAACGCAACAGTCACCATGCAGATCTTTGATCACACTGGTAACATTGAGGACTTAGACATTCAGTGGAACGAAGCCATTACCTTACAGCAATTTATCGATCAATTTAATAAGACGGATATTTTCGATCTAAGCCAATTCCCTTATCACCTTACGATTCAGGACGGCGTAATCACTTCCATCGTGCAACAATATATACCTTAAGCAGCAACATGTAACAAATGAAAAAGAGGGTTACCCAGCGGCCATTAACGCGGCTTATGGGTAACCCTCTTTTTTTGCAAAACGGAGTATTTTTAGTGTGCATCCTTAACAGGAACTCCAAAATTCGGTGTGCCATCTTCATTCCAATGGAAGACCTGAGCACGAGTATGACGGTTTGGATCATAAAGAGGATCGCCAGTAATTTCTTTATAATTGCGGCAGTGGTAGATGAGCACATCTTCCCCATTTTCATTGACCGTAAAGCTATTGTGGCCAGGACCGAATTGTCCATTTTCTTCATTCGTTTGAAATACAGGATTGGGTAGTTTAGTCCATGAAGCGGCCTCCAGAAGTTCACTGTCTTCATCCGCAACTAATAGTCCCATACAATAATTGTAGTCTGTAGCACTAGCCGAGAAGCTGATAAAGATACGACCATTACGTTTCAATACTGCTGCACCTTCATTGACTCTGTACCCAATAACTTCCCAGTCATGTTCAGGCGTAGCAATCATAGTCTGAGGACCTGTGAGTGTCCACGGATTGCTCATTTCAGAGATATACAGATTAGAATTCCCCTCAATATTCAGATCCTTCTGAGCCCATACATAGTACAGTTTTCCTTTATGCTGAAACGTGGTCGCATCCAAAGCGAACGATTCCCAAGCGGTCTTCACTTGACCTTTTTCTACCCATGTTCCTTCTAAGGGATTAGCAGATGCATTCTCGAGCGCAAACATCCGGTGATCGAACAAACCATCCGTCGTCTCCGTAGTCCGTGCTGCGGCAAAGTAAATGTACCATTTCCCGTCTATGTAATGAATTTCCGGCGCCCAAATGTTAGCACTAAGTGGCCCCGTCTCATACTTGCGCCAAGCTACAACTGGTTCTGCAGTAGTTAATCCTTCGATGGTTGTCGATCTTCTTACTTCGATCCGGTCGTATTCTGGAACAGAAGCTGTGAAATAGTAATAGCCATCCGTATGTTTATATACCCATGGATCAGCACGTTGCTCCACCAATGGGTTGTTGTACGCTCTACTCGTATCCATAATCTCTCTCCTCTATAAAAGCTTTAACAATGCAGAACCATGCGGTGGAAGAAGCTGCTTAACCCCTTCATTAACAACCTCCAGGTCACGGCCTAGCCATAGATCACGGATCGTGCTTGGAATGGAAACATGAAGCTGCTGAAACGATATTTGAAGCGTCGACTCTTCATCACTGAGATTGAACAACGCTACATAATGGTTACCTTGCTCATCCTCAGAAGTCCAGATCGCATACTCTTCATTCCGCTCTACCTGTCTACCACCCTTACCAAAATGATGCAGATGAAGCACTTCCTTATTGGTTAACAAAGATAAAGTCCACTCATCATTGTCTCTAAGCTCCCCTCCGAACATTAAAGGCGAACGGAAAATAGCCCAGAGTGTCATCATGGTAACCTGTTCGTCAGGAGTAAACCTTGTAAATCTGTCTCCCCCGCCATCAACAGAACGAATTCCAAGATGACCTAGCGGCAGCATATCACAATCCGGCCAATGGCCTGGCTGAACGTAGGAAGCCCACTTCTCGCAGCGCTCGAACATTCCGCGTAGCAAATGCCAATGATCCCAATAATCGTCAGTCATTCTCCACAGGTTTGCGTGATCAGCTAAGTGTTTCGCATCTTCCACTGGAGCAGGTCCAGGGGAAAGACTAAGCACCATTTCGCGGCCACAGCGGTCGATAGCCTTACGGATCATGGCAACTTCGTCTTTGTGGTATCCATAAATACGTGAAGCGGCAATATCATCTACTTTCACATAATCAACGCCCCAACTGGCATACAGCTGAAAGAGCGAATCATAATAAGCCTGACTGCCTTCTTTAGAAGCATCTACTCCATACATATCTGTATTCCACGGACAAATAGAATTGGGATGAGCGATATCACGTGCAGTTTGCTTAGATCCTAGAATGGCACTGCCAGCATGAACGGCCTGACGAGGAATTCCACGCATAATATGTATGCCAAATTTCAACCCTAATCCATGCACATATTCAGCAAGTGGAGCAAAACCTCTGCCTCCCTTAGCGGAAGGAAAACGATTTTCTGCCGGTTGAAGTCTGGAATACTCGTCCATGACCAGCGGTACAAAGTTACGATATTGCGAAGAGTTCGCTCCAGGCTCATACCACTGAATATCCACAACAACATATTCCCAGCCGAATTCCTTCAAATAAGCAGCCATATATTCAGCGTTGCCTCTTACCTCTTCTTCATTAACACTAGCTCCGTAACAGTCCCAGCTATTCCAGCCCATCGGGGGCGTTGCAGCTAACATAATGATTTTCACGTCCTTTTCTAAGACTTTCAGTTTAAAAATAGCATAGACAAAAAGACTTGTAAATATATTTATTTAAACCTTTTAATACTTTTATAAAATAAATAGTTAAAGTAACAGGATTACGGGTAAAATCATCTCTTTTTGTAAATTAGTTTCATTAATTTTTAAATTAAATTAGATTAGATGCAAAAACAGGAAAAAAACTCCCTTATTTTTATCATTCTACAAAATAAGGAAGGATGCTTTATTTATATGCTATATTAGTTTATAATTTCATAAAACAGTATTCATTTATGACCATTTGGAAGAAGGTATTGATAAAATGATCTATATTAAAGATTTAATGAGTGGTCTTGAAATATTCAAGGCGCTTAGTTCTGAAATCAGAATCCTCATACTCGAACTTTTAGCTACCAATCAAGCACTGAATCTGAATGAAATTGCCAAGAAGCTGAATCTCAGCAATGGCGCAATCACGATGCATATTAAAAAGCTAGAAGAAAGCGGTCTCATCGAGATAAACACATCCGTGGGTAAACACGGTATTCAGAAGGTCTGCTATTTAAATAAGGATAAGCTTATTGTTGATCTTCGCAGCAAGGATGTTGATAATCTCTACGAAGTAGAAATCCAAGTAGGACATTATAGCAACTATCAGGCTGTTCCGACCTGCGGACTTGCTACCAAAGACAGCATAATCGGGGATTTTGATGAGCCGCGTTATTTTGCAGACCCCCAACGGATTGAAGCTGAGATCATATGGATGGGCGAAGGCTTTCTCGAATATAGAGTTCCGAACTATCTTAAAGCTAATCAAACGTTCCGTGAAATCCAATTCTCGATGGAGATTGGCTCTGAGGCCCCAGGATCTAACGATAACTACCCTTCCGATCTTTATTTTTACCTAAATGGAATTGAAATCGGCTACTGGACTAGTCCTGGAGATTTCGGAGACACCCGTGGAACGTTTAATCCAGACTGGTGGCCTCCACATTTAAACCAATATGGTATGCTCAAACTGATCCGTATTAATAATGAAGGCAGCTTTATTGACGGCTGCCGGATTTCTGACGTGACCCTGGATGATATCCAGCTTGATTACAAGAGCGAGCTTACTTTCCGGATAGCTGTAACGGACAAGCCTGTAAACAAACGCGGACTCACCATTTACGGCAAACATTTCGGCAACTATAGCCAGGACTTGCTGGCGCGTGTACTATATGATGTTCATGAAGTTGAAATTGGCGCT
The DNA here is from genome assembly GCF_002264385.1 of Paenibacillus sp. VTT E-133280. Lineage (NCBI taxonomy): Bacteria > Bacillati > Bacillota > Bacilli > Caryophanales > Paenibacillaceae > Paenibacillus > Paenibacillus sp. VTT E-133280. The sequence goes on along the minus strand of NZ_NFUX01000038.1, from coordinate 1,329 downwards.
TCTCGTACTGCTGTTACCTTATCAGAGTAAACCATTTAAACAAAAAGACCGCAGAAGCAGAAATTTCTGTTCTCCGGTCTTTTTTACCTTCGTATATTTTTTTGGGTTTGACTCATAATAACCTTGTCTCCCAAACCACCGAGAAGGAGTGTTTCGAATGCGTGAAGGTCTAATTCCCGCTGTTCTTGGAACCGTCGTAACCGCTTCAAGCGCCGCTTTTCTTGGAAGCAAGTATAAGATGGCAGCAACAGGCGTACTTGGATTTGGTCTGGCTCATGTCGTATTGGGTGCCATTGATCTGTTTGAGCATCGGTAAGGATTGGAAGATGCCGGGTGGCATAAACACTGCCCGGTTTTTTGTTTTACATAAGTACGAAGTCAAAAAAAGGGTGTCCCATCAGCTATTTTCATAGCTAATGAGACACCCCTCTTATTATTATGGAAATATTTATTTTATAGCAATATAAAATAAACGTTCCGCATCATCATCCGCCTCTATCCACTCGAAATCGGCGTAAGTCTTCACATCACTAAATCCAGCCTTAAGCAGTTCATCCTTCATCCATTGGGGATCGTAGGCACGCTGAATATGCGTCTCTTCGAAACGGCGATATACATCACTCCGTCCCTCTTCGCGGGCGAAAATAGACAGATGATGTTCTATTTCGCGGCGTGGAACATCCATCTCACAAGTCCAAATATAAGACACCGATGGTTCATCCAGAATAAAAGGCTGTTCTTCTTCATAACGGATCAGTGTATTTGGATGATGCACATCGAACAGAAAGGTGCCGCCTTGCTTCAGTCCTGCGAAAGTACTAGCAAAGACAGCTCTGATATCGTCTTCTTCCAGCACATAATTCAGACAATCACAGAAAGAAATCACAGAATCCACAAGCTCTGGAAGCTCCCATTCCTTCATATTTTGTCTAATCCAACGAACACTACCTTCGCGCAAGAAGCGCCGTCCCTGGGGATGCTCTTCCATTTTGCGCTGTGCCACTGAGAGCATATCTGAAGATAGATCGATTCCGGTCATATGATACCCTGAACCCGCCAAAGGAATAGTGATACTCCCGGTGCCGCAGCCAAGCTCAGCCACGGTTACAGGCTTACCGTATTTGCTCCATGCGGTTTCAGCAAAGGAGATCCAATCAGGATACGGCATATCTGCCATGAGCTCATCGTATACATAAGCAAATTTCCCATAGGAAGACACTAGTACACCGCTTTCTATTACAACATTTAATGTAAATCTGTTATTGACCCATCAAGCATAAACGCCCTCGGCGTCCCTACAAGGACGGTAAGCGTTTAAGCGAGAAATAT
>NZ_NFUX01000003.1:0-191191 GCF_002264385.1 Paenibacillus sp. VTT E-133280 | reverse complement strand
TAGTGTCATATTGATTATAGGACACCATTTGGTGTCTTGTCAAGATCCCTTTAAATTCCATCACAAAAAAGCGGGCACCTCCACTTAGGGGTACCCGCTTCAAATTAATTACGTTTCAATTTCAAAGCCTTTCGAGAATGATGTTTTTGTTTCAGTGCTGCTCTTCTGCATTTATCGCATGGATGAGTTTTGGTGCATTTATTGCATTTTTTTATTTGGTGATGTTTACGGATGATATTACATTTATCGCATTTATGAGCTTTGCCGCATTTTTTGCATTCTTTGCATTCCTCACCTTTTTGAATATGAATAATGAACGTCGAAGCATTGTTGCTTAGTTCTGGATCTGGTGTTGAGGCACTAACAGTCGCCGTATTAGAGATCATATCCTCTGCGAAAGAACTTATTTTCCCTCTAATTACTACGGTGGCAGATGATCCAATAGTAATGTTTCCTAATGGATAAGAACCGGTCCAAGGCGCATAGTTCAATCCACCATTGGTGGAGAACTCTACATTTCTAAGCATACTTGAAACAATGTCTGTTAACGTTACATTTTCAGCATTCGAAGGTCCTGCATTTGACACTACCAACGTATAAGTGATCGACTGACCCGGGCAGGCCTGGTCCGGACATCCAAATTTAAGAATAGATAAATTCGCTGTTCCAATAATATTAACCGTGACCGTTGATGTATTATTGGCTGGATTTAGATCAGTTGTTGTGGTACTTACAATTGCTGTATTTGATAATGATCCACTAGAAAAATAGTTCACCATTCCTCTAATTAAAATCGTAATGGAAGCACCATTAGCCAATGTTCCTATACTTAAGGAACCGCCCCATGAAGCAAAGGTCGTTCCTCCATTAGTAGAAAACTCTACGTTTGAAAACATATTTGATACCGCATCGATTAAAGTTACATTCTCCGCGGTTGACGGACCATTGTTAGACACGATAACCGTATACGTAAGGAGTTGGCCGGGAGACACGGGATTTAGACTGGCTGTTTTTACAACTGAAATATCTGCCGACACGCTGATTGGCGTATTATTTGTTGATGTGTTGTTTGCTGTATTTGGGTCTGACGTAGTTGAACTTACAGTGGCTGTATTCGTAATCGTACCCGTTGCTGCGTTTATTACAGTTCCACGAAGGATTATCGTGAGACCAACGTTGTTTGCTAATGTGCCGATCGTATAGGCTCCCAGCCATGGATTAAAGGTTACTCCGCCATCAATCGAAAAGACTACGTTGGTAAGCTGGCTTGAAACACTATCCGTTACTACTACATTTTCCGCATTAGAAGGCCCTGCGTTCGTTACGAGCAAGTTGTAAGTGAGCCATTGTCCTGGGGTAAATGAATTCGTACTCGATGTTTTGACGATCGAGAGATCCGCTAATGCATTCACTGGAGTAACAATTGAGGATGTGTTGTTATCTGGATTAGGATCTGGCGTCGACGAGCTTACACTTGCTATATTCGTAATCATACCCGACGCTGAGTCTATTACCGTTCCGCGAATGATGATCGTAAGACCAAAGCTGTTTCCCAATGTGCCGATCGTGTAAGAACCCGACCATGGATTAAATGTTACTCCACCGTCTATTGAATACGCTACGTTGGTAAGTTGACTTGGAACGCTATCCGTTACTACCACATTCTCCGCATCAGAAGGTCCTTCATTCGTTACCAGCAAGTCATAGGTAAGCAACTGTCCTGGAATTACGGAAGTAGAGTTTGATGTTTTTACGATCGAGAGATCAGAAGACCCGTTCACTGGGGTAACGATGGTTGACGTATTATTCATTGGATCTGGGTCTGGTGTCGTCGAGCTTACAATTGCCGTATTCGAAATCGCTCCTGTCGCTGAATCAGATACAATTCCTCGTAGAATTAGTGAGACGGTATCACCGTTTGCCAATGTGTCGATCGTATAAGATCCCAACCACAGATTAAAAGTTACTCCACCGTCTATTGAAAACTCAACGTTTGCAAGCTGGCTTGGTACAATATCCGCAACTTCTACATTATCCGCATCAGAAGGTCCTGCATTCGATATGATCAAGTTATATATGAGCAATTGTCCTGGTGCAATGGAATCAAGGATCGCCATTTTGACGATCGAAAGATCGGAAGACGCAGTCACTGGGGTAATGATGGTTGACGTATTGTTCGTAGGATCTGGATCCGGTGTAGTCGAACTTACTGTTGCTGTATTCGTAATTGTATCCGTCTCGGGGTTAAATACCGTTCCTCGAAGGATTAGTGTAATCGCATCACCGTTTGCCAATGTGCCGATTGTATAGGCTCCCAACCAAGGATTAAAAGTTACCCCATCGTCTATTGAAAACTCTACATCTTCAAGTTGGCTTGGAACGGTATCCGTAATCTCCACATCTTCCGCATCAGAAGGTCCTGCATTGGATATGACCAAGTTATACGTGAGCAATTGTCCTGGTGTAACGGGATTAGGCATCGACATTTTGACAATCGAGAGATCAGAAGACGGAATCACTGGGGTAACGATGGTTGACGAGTTATTCGTTGGATCAGGGTCAGGTGTGTTCGAACTTACCACGGCCGTATTCATGATGATTCCTGTAACAGAAAGACCTACGATACCTCTAATTAAGACAATGACGGAATCCCCGCTGCCTATAGTTCCTAAATCGCTGGAACCCAACCATGGATTGAATGTTATCCCCCCATCTTCAGAGAATTCTGGGTTAATGATTTGGCTAGGCACAGCGTCTATTAACGTAACTCCCTCGGCATCCGATGGGCCATCATTGGTGACGGTTAAAGTATACGTCAACACATCACCCGGGTTGACTGGATCCGGGTCAGCTTCTTTGACGATTGATAGATCTGCGGAAGTGTTAACAGGTGTATTATCAGTGGATGTGTTGTTCGAAGGGTCAGGATCTGGTGTAGTTGAATCTACAGTTACCGTATTGGCAATGGTTCCTGAGGCAGAAGAATTTACCGTTCCTGTTATCAGAACCGTAACTGTATCTCCACTCGCTAAAGCTCCAATGACATAAGAACCGGTCCAAGGGTTAAATGTTACCCCGCCATCTATTGAAAATGCTGCGTTTATTAGATCGCTTGGTACTACATCAGTTACCGTAACCGCTTCGGCGTCCGAAGGTCCATCATTTGTCACGACAATCGAATACGTGAGTTCCTCTCCCGCGATGGCCTGATCCGTGGAGGCTATTTTTACGATGGTAACATCTGCACTTACGGTGACAAGAACACTGATTGTTGAAATGTTATTCGTTGGATCAGGATCTGGTGTCGTAGAATCTACAGTTGCCGTATTCATGATCATTCCAGATGCTGAAGGCTCGACGATTCCCCTAATAAGAATGTCATCTGATGATCCGTTTACTAGTGTTCCAAGATTAAACGAGCCAGGCCATGGATTAAACGTTACGCCTCCATCCAGTGAAAACTCAACATTTGTAAGCTGGCTAGGCACAGCGTCTGTCAAGATAACAGCTTCTGCATCGGAAGGCCCTGCATTCGATATCACTAAATTGTAAGTTAATACGTCACCAGCATTTACAGGATCTGGGCTTGCCGTCTTGACGATTGAGATATCCGCCGATGGGTTTACAGGCGTAATGATCGTTGAAGTGTTGTTGGTTGGATCAGGGTCAGGAGTTGGTGAGACGACTGTAGCCGTATTCGTAATGGTTCCAGTTACGGATGAATCTACGGTGCCTCTTATGATAATGATAACCGTATCACCACTTGCAACGGTTCCTAAATCGACTGAGTCGCTCCAGGGATTAAACGTTATGCCTCCGTTAAGGGAGAATTCCGGATTCTCAATTTGACTAGAGACAGCATCTATTAACGAGACAGCCTCCGCATCAGATGGTCCCGCATTAGATACAACCACGTTATAAGTGAGTAGCTCACCCGGATTAACCGGATCTGGATTTGCTATTTTCACAACAGAAAGATCGGCAGATGCATTAACTGGCGTGTCTATAGTGGAAGTGTTATTCGTTGGATCAGGATCTGGAGTGGTAGAATCAACGGTTGCCGTATTTGTAATCATTCCCTCGGTCGATGGACTTACGGTTCCCCTGATAATGATCGTTTGGGAAGCTCCGTTTGCCACCATTGCAAATTCGGTCGAACCAGTCCAAGGAGCAAATGTAACTCCCCCATCGACAGAGAATTCTACATCTGAAAGCTCAATGGGAATGTCGTCTGTTATCGTTACGTCTAAAGCATCATTTGGTCCTGCATTGGAAACAAGCAACGTATAGGTGAGTAATTGTCCAGCGGTAACTGGATCTGGGCTTGCCGTTTTTACAATGGCTAAATCTGCAGCAGTGTTAACCGGTGTGTCTATAGTAGACGTATTGTTGGTTGGATCCGGATCTGGTGTCGTAGAATCGACAGTTGCCGTATTCGTAATGAGTCCAGTGGCTAAAGGATTTACTGTTCCACGGATTAAAACCGTTTGAGATGCTCCATTGGCCAAGGTGCCTATAATCAAGGAACCGGTCCACGGATTAAAGGTAACACCTCCATCGACGGAATACTCTGCTCCAGTAATTTCGAGGGGGACTACATCTGTTAACAATACATTATCAGCCGTATTCGGTCCGGCATTGGACACTGTCAACGTGTAAGTTAATACATTTCCTGCAATGACAACGCTTGGGCTTGCTGTTTTTGTAACGGAGATATCAGCGGAAGTATTAATGGGAGTAAGTTCTGTAGACGTGTTGTTGGTTGGATCCGGATCTGGTGTACTGCTGCTAACAACTGCCGTATTTGTAATGAGTCCAGTAGCAGATGGATCTACTGTTCCGCGGATCAAAATCGTCTCCGAAGCTCCATTTGCAAGCGTTCCAATATTCACCGAGCCGGTCCATGGATTAAAAGTTACTCCGCCGTCGGTGGAAAACTCAGCTCCAGCGATTTCAATGGGGATCGTATCCGTTAAAGTTACATTTTCGGAGTCAGAGGGTCCTGCATTAGCTATAGCTATATTGTAAGTTAATACGTTCCCAGCAGGGACTGGACTCGGACTGCCTATTTTCTCTACTGAGATATCAGCCAATGTATTTACAGGAGTAACGAAAGTGGACGTGTTGTTGGTTGGATCAGGGTCTGGTGTCGTAGAGCTTACGGTTGCCGTATTTTCTATCGTTCCAGAAGCAGCTGAATTAACTATTCCTCGAATGAAAACAGTAATGCTTCCACCGTTCACTAAAGTTCCTATATTGTATAAACCTGGCCATGGGTTATAAGTAATGCCGCCATCGATAGAAAACTCTACGTTAGTAAGTTCGCTAGGGACGGTATCCGTTAATGTCACGTTAGCTGCATCTGATGGTCCACTATTAGCTACGACAATTGGATAAGTGAGCAAATCCCCTGCTATAACTGGATCTGGATTACCGATTTTCACGACAGAAACATCTGCTAAAGCGTTAATTGGAGTGATAACTGTAGATGTATTATTCGTTGGATCCGGATCAGGCGTAGATGAGTTCACAGTAGCTGTATTGGTGATCGCCCCTGTAGCAGAATCACTTACTGTTCCTCTAAGGAGTACGGTGATGTTATCTCCTGAAGCGATTGTACCCAGATTGATAGAATCAGGCCATGGATTAAAGGTTACTCCTCCATCTACTGAGTACTCTGCATCGGCAATTACACTAGGGACAGCATCCGTAAGTGTAACATCTTCGGCATCCGATGGCCCTGCATTGGAGATGACCAAACTATAAGTGATCAGTTGTCCTGGATCAATTGGATTTGGACTTGCTGTTTTTACAATCGAAAGATCCGCTGATTCTGCAATTGGAGTGATGATCGTTGACGTGTTGTTCGTTGGATCCGGATCTGGGGTAGTAGAATCCACAGTAGCTGTATTGGAGATCGTTCCTGTAGCGGAAGTGCTTATAGTTCCTCGGATAAGGACTGAGAACGAACTACCGCTCACCAAGGTTCCAATGCTATATAAACCAGGCCACGGATTAAAAGATACCCCACCGTCGATAGAGAATTGGGCATCTGTAAGCTCGCCTGGCACTGCATCCGTTAGCGTTACATTCTCCGCATCGGATGGTCCTGCATTGGACGTTAAAAGAGTGTAAGTTAGCAGCTGGCCTGCGGTGACGGGAGATGGGATTGCAGTCTTTTCAACGGAAACGTCAGCAGAATTGATGATCGGAATATCCGCTGTAGAAGTGTTATTGGATAGGTCAGGATCGGGTGTCGTAGAATTTATAGTTGCTGTATTGACGATCATTCCAACGGATGAAGAAGCTGCTATCCCCTGAAGTATAACAAGAACGGTATTCCCATTGACTAATGTCCCAATGTTATAAGAACCGGTCCACGGGTTGAAGGTGATACCTCCATCTACTGAAAATTCTACATTAGCAAGCTCAACGGGTACATTATCTGTTAATACTACGTTATCAGCAGTGGACGGTCCTGCATTTGAAGCTGCGATCGTGTAAGTAACAATTTGACCTGCAAGGACTGGACTTGGACTGCCTATCTTCACAACAGAAACATCCGCCGATGGGACGACAGGCGTATCAATCGATGACGTGTTGTTGGTTGGGTCTGGATCAGGCGTTGTTGAACTGACTACTGCGGTATTCGTAATCGTGTCAACGGTCGCTGCGTCTACTATTCCTCTTAAGATAATGGTTTGAGAAGCACCATTAGGCAAACTTCCTAAACTATAGGAATTTTCCCATGAGTTAAAGGTAATGCCTCCATCTACTGAAAATTCTGGATTCGTTACTTGACTAGGCACGGCATCGATTAACACTACATTCTCTGCTAATGAGGGTCCTGCATTTGATACAATTATCGAATATGTCAACAAATCTCCTGCGACAGCAGGTGTTGGATCTGCTGATTTGACTACGGATACATCGGCTGATTGGTTTACCGGAGCAAAGGAAGTTGAAGTATTATTCGTTGGATCCGGGTCTTCTGTGGTACTGCTTACGACTGCCGTATTGATAATTGTCCCTACAGCAGTATCGCTAACCGTTCCACGGATCAGAACCGGAATGGATTCATTTGCTGGCAATGTTCCTAAGCCTATACTTCCAGTCCATGGTAGAAAGGTTGCTCCTCCGTTTAAGCTGTATTGTGGATTAAGCACTTCCGGTGGAATTAAATCGGTCAACAGAACATTTTCAGCGGCATCCGGTCCGTTATTTATGACTTTAATATAGTACTCCAGCTCTTGACCCGGAAAAACGGGAATGGGACTATTGGTTTTATCTACCGTTAAATCTGCTATGTTATTAACTTGAAGAATGTAATCTTCTACCTCTCCGTCTGATGCAGCTCCCAAGCTCCGCGTATCCACTGCTGTTGGAGAAACATTTTGGTTAACTAACGTATCCGATGTAAGTCTGAGTCTGAGAAAGGTCTGATTAGGCGTTAAAATAATCCCTGAAGGTAAAGTGAAGGTTATTGGTACAATTTGAGTTCCGGGCTGGGAAGGTACTACCTGAACTGGTGACGCTTCATTCCCTTGAAAGATGCCGTTCATGTTGAAATCAAGCCATCCATACAAGTTTGCCGGACTTCCTATCGTATTGGTTACTGTCACAAGAAGCGTGTAACTGGCAGCACTTATCGAAAGAGTTGGGAGAGGAACAGTAAGTCCGTCATCCTGAATACCCTTTGAAATATCGTCACCGGTAGCTGTGGGATTCTGATAGGCGTCAAGTTCTGATGTTATTTGTGTACCGAGAACAAGTCCGCTTAGCAGTTGGTGACGCGGGCCGTCTTTGGCAAGCAATGTCGAATAGTTATTGGGTCCATTGCCTGCTGCAGTATCCGGAGCGTCACCAAAGTCCAAATTAATGACAGCTAGAGGGCATAATGTTGCATCATTAAATGAGGTGGTCACCGTGTTAGAGAATTGCCCAGCCGTAGCAGTGTTGCCGACGATGGTGTATCGATAGATGTTGCCCGTGCTGTTAGAAATGGCGTAAATGGTATTGTTAAAATCGATCGCTATTGCACCAAATGGTCCTGTGTTAAGTGGGGTTGTCGTTAAATTAGTTATCGCACCAGTTGCAGGATTTATTCTTTCCATTACACCTGTTGGCGTAATGCCATAAAGACGATTGTCAGCACTATTATAGACCCAGTCACTTGCATTCAGAGCTGAACTCAAGGCCACACCAAAGATGCTAGTCTGCTCAGAAAATCCAGTGGCTGGATTCACCAGCTTCAAAAAAGTAGAAGAGTTTGGCCGCAGATCAATTACATAAAATCGGGATTCATTATTAACAAAAATATAAAAAAATCCATTCAAATCAAAGGTTCCTGTGGTATAGCTATCTGAAGGAAATCCAGGCGGCAGTGGAAATAATGAAGTAACGTTTCCGCTGTTATCTACCCGAACGAGATTATTATTAAGCTGATCATACCCGTAGATATAATTATCTAGTGGATTATAACCGATTGCATTTATATCTACTGGGGGACTAACTGTTCCTTGAATAACGGTTGCACCTGTTACAACATTGATGTAATACCAGACGGAAGGCCTACCCGCAAACTGTATCATTCTTGTATTGCAGCTTAAGGGATTATCTGTAGTATCGTGGCTAAAGTTCTGATTGGCTATAGTTGCATTGTTGTTGATTTGAGCTGTAGTAACGGTTACCGACAGTTTTCTTGGCCCATTTGACATTGTAAATCCGCTTGGCTGCGTGAATGTAGTTGGAGGACAGGTCACTTCCGAATCTGTAACCGTCTCATAAATAGTGTAAGTTCCTGCTACCGTAACGGAAAAACTATAAACTCCATTGACATTCGTTAGCGTAGAAATACAAGTTCCACTAGAATTACTATATAGAACAACATTAACGTTAGGAATCCCAGGTTCACCAGGATTAAACTGACCATTGTGATTCAAATCATTAAACACAGTTCCAGTAATGGTTGCAGCCATGTAGTTTAATCTCCTTTCTCAACTGAACATTTTCAATTGCATACTTAAACGTCCTAAATTCACTTCTATATAAAGAAAAATCAGTGTTCATTTTGTTCGTATTAGTAATACGCATATGACTATTAGTGGGTGAGGGCTAACGCACAATCTGGGTAAGTGTAATTCATTTCTTAATGACAAAGGCATCGAATCTATGGATTCGATGCCTTTGTTTTAATCCTAGTAAAGCGGCAACACTTCTTGTTTAAGCCCTGAAAAGAGCTCACCGGATTGATCAAAGAAGGTGTCAGACAATTGATAATAGGCATCTCCCATAGATACGACTTTTAATTCGGGAATGATATACATAGCCATATAGGTTCCATCCTTGAGGTTGAACTGTAGTTGATACGATTTTCCTTGAGACTGCGCCCCTGCTATAGCCTCGTATTCCTTATTGCTTAAATTAGCTGTTGTCGCGGTGTATAGCCCATCAATGATAGATTCCACAGCAACATGATCCGTCATTTTTTTCAACTCTTCATTCCCCACATGATTAAGAACATGGATATCTTTCACCTGCTTTTTCAGGTTAGACATATCCAGATATTCCTTAGCGGTCATCTTAGCATCGTTTACCTTCGCCACAATTTCAGCCAAATAGTACTGTTCTTCATACTTAACCGCAATACGGAACTGGGATGGGTACGTCGGAATTTCATATAGTTTTCCGCCAACAGCGAACGTAGAGGAATAATCCTTTTCTAGATCCTTATCTCCATCGTCCTTTCCGATCTCTTGGTTCATATCATACTCTAAGGTTCCAAGTGATTTCTCAGGCTTCATTCCTGTGAACTTAAACTGAGCACCATCACTTACGAATGCATAACGATATCCGTTGTAATTTAAAATTTTCCGAGCACCGTTGGGAGCGGATACTGGTGTTTGCTGCGATATTTGTGGTGAATTAGTCATTGATGTCTTCAGAGGAGAGCTGTAAATGGCAATTCCTAATATTAGTGCAGCGCAAGCAGCCATAGTTCCCCATTTCGCAAATGTTTTCTTATGAGTGCGTCTAGCTGTGTTAGCCTTTTCTACCAGATTTTCGTCTACATAACCAATCGTCTTAAATAGATCTTTATTATTCATAGGATATAGCCCTCTTTCATAAGGTATATTTGGAGTTTTTTTCGTGTTCTGAAAAGAACTGATTTGGTCTTACTTTCACTTATTGCAAATCGCGCTGAGATTTCAGCCAAAGAATCGGAGTACCAGTAACGTCTCAGAAAAATATTTCGATGATCTTCGTTTATCTTCAGCAGGAAATTGCTTATGGATTCAGCCATTTGTTCTTCCTCGTATTGACTCTCAACATTGTCTGGCGAGAATAAACAATCATTTAATTCATCAAGAATCGTATCTAATTTTTTATTCCGCTTTTTGGCCATATAATAATCGTATTTATTTAACGCGATGTTTCGTGTGATCCTCCCCAGAAAAGATGATAGCTTTGCAGGTGATTTCGGCGGTATCGCTTCCCACGCCCCTAAAAAAGTATCGTTCACGCATTCTTCCGAATCTTCAATATTAGATAAAATGTTATGAGCGATCTTAATACAATAGTTCCTATATTTTCGGGAGGTTTCTTCTATTGCTGATTCATTGCGCGCAACGTACAATTGTATGATTTCACTATCTTCCACTCCATCACTTCCGTTCAGTTTATTAAGGCCTCACTTATAAAGTAAGGAAAGAAGGGTTTAGGTTGCAAAAAAGTTTATTTTCTTAAGTAATCAAAGCAAGAAAACATTTTGGGTCTTCATAAGCTTCGACATTCCATACTAAAAATATGACGCGTGAAAAAAAGCCGGTTTACCCTTTAATAGGCAACACCGGCTAATCTATTAAATCTTCCCTTTTTTATTTATAGTTGTTTTACAAACCAGGGCTTAATCAATGGTAACACCACGGCTGGCTGCATAGCTTTGGTATGATCCATTTGGGTTCCCCTTAGAATTTCAACATCCCAGCCTAAATCAGTCAATTGTTCTTTATTCTTTTTTAATATCCCGCCGATGTCCACAGTAACATTCCCAAAATTCTCACCATATACGATAGTATCATTTTCTCCTGCAAAAGCTAATTTTGGGAGACTCAGCAAATGGTGAATACTACGATCATCAAAAGCGGTAAGGCTCTCGTATAAGGCAACAAATTGAGCTGTTACACGGGTATCCATTGATACTTTGATGTTGTCCCAGTCTATCTCATCAAGATTCTCTGTTTCGATAGAGCTTTTTTCAGCTGCCTCATTTTGATTATTCAAAGCTTGGGTATGTGTTTTCTGAGTTACAATCAGCATCTCTTGATAGGGACCCTTATAAGGCGGAAAACCTCCCATGACCAAGCTTTCCAGACGATTTGTTCTGATACCCAATTGTAGACCAATTAAAGCTAACCATGAATATCCGTAGTAGCTAAAGCTCTTAACGTTCATTTCATCAGCAATGAGGAGCAAATCCTTCACAATATGGTCTACAGTTAAGTTGTCCACTGGATGTTGAAAGAGATGACCTTCATAATCAAAGTAAAGCACTTGAAAGGTATCCGAAAGACCTTCAACAAAATGTTTACCTATTTCAGGATCTACGCCCCAAAGCTTTAGATTTTCTGCTTCCTGATTGTACACGGATTTTTTAGCGATAGGTAACATGATGGTTGGACGATCTGATCCTCCTGTTAATCCTACTTCTATTGCTGAATGGTTGTTTAATCGTATGATTTTTTTCAAACAATCCTCTCCTTAGTGTTTTATAGAAATAGCATATAACATTCATGCAATCTTTCGGTTTATCCCATTCTAAACCTTGATATATGTCGTTAAATTAGATTTAATATTGTTGTAGCACTTGAAGGTTTAACTTTAATGTTTTGGGGCGATGGCCATTATGGGAGATATTTATACACCAACAATGATAGCTAAGAAATTAAATGTAAGTACCACTACTTTAAGAAGATATGAAGATCAAGGCTTAATTCCCGAAGTCCCGAGGACTGCTAGCAATCGTCGATGTTATACAGACATTCATATTCAAGCTTTTATTACGATTCGGACACTTTTACAAGGATATGAGATTCCAGTTGTGTACGATGTGATGAGAAAGATTAAAGCCCGGCAAATGGAGTATGTACTTTGGTCAATCAATCAGGAACAGTATAATACACAAACGGAAAAACATAGGTTAGAGGATGTATTAAGCATGTTCCGAAACGCAGATATTTCAAAATACAATGATTTAGAGGAAATAAACGCAATGACAATTGGTGAAGTTGCACAAATAGCAGGCGTTAAGCCATCAGCCATTCGACATTGGGAACAAGAAGGACTAGTTACCTCGAATAGAAACAAAGACAACGGCTATAGAGTTTATACGCTAACGGAATTAAGAAAGATTATCCTGATCAGCAGTTTAAGGAAGACCGTGTATTATATCGAGAATATGAAACAACTCCTGAATGAAATAGAGACACAAAACTACAAGAAAGTTGAATTGTCTTTCGAGCTTGCGTTACAAAAATTAAATAGTCAATTAATGAAGCAGTTTTTAGGAATTTCTGAGCTTATGAAATATATGAAATACTATTGAGTGAGCATAGATTTTTGGAGGACCTAATCACGCTTCCTTAAAATCATTTATAAGAACGCAAAAAACTCCGTCCCTAAAAGGACGGAATTGATTCCGATAGATTAACAATCTAGATCTCTGCACGCCGTGACCGTTTATCTAATGTCCATGAGCAAGGATGTTGATAAGTTTGCCAAATGGGTCGCGTACATAGAATCGCCGGACTCCCCAAGGCTCATCAACAGGTCCATATTCTATCGTGTATCCAGCATTCTTCATACGTTCAAACACCGCATCGACATCATCAACTTCAATTGATAGATCTGGAGTTGGCGTATTGGAGCCGCCCTGTGAGGCGAAGCTTATTTGAATGTTCTCCTTCCCTAGTAAGCCGTATGTTTCGATCCAACCATGATCCATCAATAAATCAAGCTCGAGGACGTCCTGGTAAAAGCTTTTTGCTGCTGAAGCATTCTGTGTTTTAATATTGGTTACAATTCGCTTTACTCTCATTCTCAGACCTCAATTCCAATGGTATACTTTTTTAATTTTATTCAATTATCCTGTCCGTGAGCGGAATATTTGATTTTTATATCCAATCTTCGAAATGATCTGTTACAAAACGTATCTCACTCTCATAGTGGGCTAAGTGACCCTCGTCAACCATTTTCTGAAAGGCAGGATTCCCTTCGGCGGCACCATTTCGTAGCGTATCACACAGTACTATCAAACGTTGTATAATCCACTGTCGCAGATTATTTGGGACGGGAATTCCATAAGCTTCAAAAAACAAATGAATTCGCCGACGTCGCTCTACGGCATGGATTTCAAATTGATATGCTTCTGTGGTTCCAGAAGTATGGTTAGGAGCGAAACTCGCAAGAGGAACAGAAGTGTAAAGGCTGTACGCAATGTCCCACATCCGCGGACCTGGACCTGCCATGTCAAAATCAATCAACGCCACAGGAGCCTCCTTTTGAAAGACAACATTATACAACGCTGCGTCATTATGACAGATCACTTCGTGTTCGGCATCATCGGCATAGCTAAGCTGCCATCTGTCCTCCATATTGGGCCGGAACACTATAGTCACATCATGGAAACGACGCATAAGATGTGCCAAACCGGCAAGCGTTTCGTCCGTCCACATATACGGTTCAAGGTTTGGATAATTATTCCCTGGAACTTCTCCGGAAATAAATGTCAATATTTCACGGCCAGAATCATCGATTCCGAGAAATTTTGGTGCTCCCTCATAGCCCTGATGTTCCAAATGTTTGAGTAGTTTATGAACATTTGGACTCCAATAACCTATAGGGCGGCGAACAGTGTCCGCCATACGGACTATATGATTTACATTACCGCCTTTTAACACTTCTTCCTTAGGCATTCGGTTCATTCCTTTTCTTTTCAGTGCATTACCTATTGCAGATTTTTGAAAACTCCCTCTCTAATAATAACAATATTTACAAGTTATTGTTTATAAAGAACAATTATAACTATACTGGCCGTTAAGATCATGCTGGTATTTGCTCATCTTAGATTAATAAATCCATTTTAGATTCTAAATTAGAATTATTTGCTATAATGTTCTCATGAAAAATAATACTATCTTAAACAAATTAGCAATCATTCTACTTTTTATCAGCATTCTCTTTGGCCTACGCTGCATTTGGTTCAACATATTTAAGGTTTCCAACAATGTACCTATGATTAGCAACGGTGTACTGGATTTACGTGGCCAGGATCTGGAGAAGGCGAACTTATTCAGGCTAGATGGTGAATGGAGCTTCTATCCTTCGCAATTTGTTTCGTCCAAGACTTCCGCTATCCCAAGGCAATCCCAAGCGCTTCAAGTTCCTGGGAATTGGAGCAATGCTATCGGAACTGATCACACAACATCATATGGATATGGGACGTACCGCCTGCGTATTTTGGTAGAACCGCTTCAGCAGCCTATCTCGTTCTGGATCAAACAAATTTATTCCACCTCCAGTGTGGAAATTAACGGCAGCCCTATTCACAATAATGGGATAATTTCTCTCGATACCAATACATATGCACCAAAAACCACCTCATTTACAGCATCATATTTTTCGGAAAATATGACAGAAATAGATGTACTTATTCAGGTAGTAAACTTTGATCACCCCTATAAAGGCGGTATTAGCGGGCCTATTTTCTTTGGCTCTCAGGAAGTGGTTAACCGGACAAATTTTTATACCGTTGGATTTCAAATGCTTACTGCAATCATCCTGCTACTACATGGGCTGTATGCCTGTATTCTGTATTTATTTAATCCTAAAGAACGTGCTCTGTTCCTTGTAGGGCTAATGACATTATCTGTAGCTGTCATCCTTTTGGCCCGAAATGACAATTTAGTTCTAGTATTACTGCCGATTAATTACACTTGGTCTTTAAAAATCCGTTTAATCGCCTTCTTATGGCAGAACCTTTTTATTCTGCTTGTTTTCAGGAAATTCACCTCAGGTGCCGAAGTCAACAAGTGGTTACGCGCTTACACGTGGTGTCTTTTCCTTTATACCTTATTTATATTTATTGTTCCTGCTTATTTGGTCAGTACATCGATTCACTGGGGTATCATTCAAGTGTTTCAGTATATTCCCTTTATCTGGTTGATCTATAGCTTGGGACGCTTATTATTCAAAAGGCAAGATGATAAAGATGTTGTTTTTCTACTGATATCAGGTGCGGCCATCATCTCTAATTTGTTATGGAACTTGTGGGATAGTAACGGCCACTATTCAATTGTCTACTATCCTGTAGATATTATTGCCGCCATCGTAGGCTTCTCAGCTTATTGGTTTAAAAAGTATTTTCAGAATGCCAAAGAGAACATGGAGCTAAATGAGCAGCTGAAAAAAGCAGATAAACTTAAGGATCAGTTTCTTGCCAATACCTCTCACGAGCTGCGAACACCAGTTCATGGAATTATGAATATCGCGCAAAATATAATAACGAAGGAAAAGGACAGGCTCAACGAGAGTAGTCGGCAAGATATGGAGTTACTGATTACCATCAGCCGCCGTATGTCCCATATGCTTGGTGATCTACTGGATGTAGTACGTCTTCAAGAGCATCGCGTTATTTTGCATCAGGAGCCTATTTTAGTTCAATCGGTGGTTCCCGGAGTCATCAATATGCTTCAATATATGATTGAAGGTAAACCGGTACGGTTATCCATGAACATACCAGAATCTATACCTCCTATTCTTGCGGATGAGAAACGACTAGTACAAGTATTATTAAATCTAGTGCACAACGCGCTCAAATACACCGAGCAAGGACTTGTTTCTGTTTCAGCTGAGGAAAAAGACGCTCATATCTTTATTTATGTAACAGATACCGGAGTAGGCATGACCGAAGAGACCATGGCGCGGGTATTCCTCCCCTATGAGCAAGGCCCTCACGGAATAAATGACGGGCGTGGAATTGGACTGGGACTAAGCATTAGCAGGCAGCTGGTAGAACTGCATGGTGGCAGCTTGAGCATCCTTTCTGAACTCGGCAAAGGTTCAACTTTCAGTTTTGCACTCCCCCTTGCTGATCCCTATAGCGAACAGATAGTAAGAGAGGCTGCACCTATAACAACGTATACACCAGATGAGATTTATAAGCAGATGGCTAAATGGGGGATTTCCGAACAAACTAATCAACATACTGACAAAATCCCGCCACTCTTTACAGACGCCAAGGTGAATCTCTTGGTGGTAGATGACGACCCTGTTAATCTGAATGTGCTAAAGGGCATTCTTGAAAACGAACTTTATCTCATTACGACGGTGAACTCAGCGCAAGAAGCACTGGATTGGCTAGATAAAAAGCGTTGGGATTTACTGATTAGTGATGTAATGATGCCGCATATGTCAGGATATGAATTAACGCAAAAGGTTCGCGCGCGTTATTCGTTATATGAGCTCCCAGTAATATTGCTGACTGCCCGCAGTCAACCTGAGGATATCTACACAGGATTCTACTCCGGCGCAAATGATTATGTTACCAAACCTGTGGATGCAGTTGAACTCAAATATCGCATTCGAGCCTTAACAGCGATGAAAATTTCTTTTAATGAACGGGTGCGTATTGAAGCGGCTTATCTACAGGCACAGATTCAACCCCATTTCTTGTTCAATACATTGAACTCTATAGCGGCACTCAGTGATATGGATACTAAAAAGATGCAAGAGCTCATTACTGCATTTACTTCCTTTTTGCGAATCAGCTTTGACTTTTTAAATATCGGAGAACTCGTGAACCTTTCTCATGAACTAGAGCTGGTAGAATCTTATTTGTATATTGAACAAACACGATTCGCAGAACGAATTTCCGTTGTTTGGGAGGTGGATCCAGACATTAATATCCTGTTACCCCCTCTATCCATCCAGCCCTTGGTAGAAAATGCTATTAAGCATGGTCTGCTCAAGCGTCAGCAGGGTGGTACCGTTTATATTCGGGCCACACGTCTGAACAATGCTATAAAGATCGAAGTGGAGGATAATGGGTTAGGTATGGATCATAGAACGCTTGCGTTGTTGCTGGAACCGACCATGAAAGCTAAAAGCGGCATCGGACTGGCTAACACCCATCGAAGACTGATGCAATTGTATGGTCAGGGTCTTTTTATTCAAAGTAAACAAGGTGAAGGTACTTTGGTATCCTTTGTTATACCGGAGGACAGTGAATAATATATCAAAAAAAGCCATTCCATAAGGCGTGGCTTTTTTTGTATCGATACTACATTTAGAAAATAGTAGGTACCATGCCCCCATCCATCCGGATCGGAGAGCCTTTAAATGCAGAGGCATAGGGACTGCTCATAAATGCTGCTAGTCTACCTATTTCATTAGGTTTAATAAATCGCTGTATTTCAGATTGCGGTAAGTTTGCAGCCATGAATTTTTTCTCTTTTTCTGAAAAAGTCAACGCTTCATCTGAATACATTCCATCAATGATTTGGTGCACATTTTCAGAGAGTGTTGGTCCTGGCATGATAGTATTGACGGTAACTTCTGTTCCGATTGTTAATTTAGATAAGCTTTTTGCCAACGATAATAGCATTGATTTTGTCATTGCATACTGTGGCATTTGAGCTGACGGCATTATTGCTTCTTCACTAGCGATGAAGATCACGCGTCCAAAATTGTTTTCTAACATTTTTGGCATATAAAATTTCGTTAATCCATTTGCAGCAAGAACATTCGTACGGATGTATTTTTCAAATATTTCATCATCAACGTCGTCATAGCTCATCAGTTCATAAATCCCCATATTATTAACTAAAATATCGATATGGGGGTATTTTTCAAGTAAAGCTTCTCTCTGTCCCATATCTACAATATCGGCAGCAGCATTCTGAGGAGAAGTTTCCGGAAATTTTGCTTTAATTTCATTTACTGTTTGTTCTACCTTTTCATAATTCCGTCCATTTATTAGTACATTAACGCCTTCGTTGGCAAGTTCAAAGGCGATAGCTTTACCAATACCTTTTGTTGATCCTGTAATTAAAGCTATCTTATTGTTTAATCCCATATCCATATTTCATTTCTCCTTTTATCATGGCGAGTTAATTAGCAGTTTCTCAAGCGCTGTACTGTGTACCGGCTAGTAATTATACTATCTTACCGGGATTATTCAGTAACTAGCGTCTTGCGCCAAACTTCTTGTTTAACACGCCAATTTGAAGGAGTATCTCCTTCCCAAAGTCGGAAGGCACGGTAGAACGAGTTCTGATCTTCATATCCGATCAAGAAAGCCACCTCTTTAACATCGAGGGAAGGATCTGCTAAATACGCTCGCGCCTGCTCATGTCTAGCTTGTGCCAGCAAATGCTTGAAGCTCGTATTTTCTTCAGTAAGCCTCCGTTGTAAGGTACGAGCACTCATCCTTAGCTCATTTGCAACGGTTTGAATCTCGGGTTTCCCTCCGCTAAGACTGCGTTTCATAATCCATTTGACCCTTTCCGTAATGGAGTGACTGCCCTGTTGTTCAGCAAGTGTCTGATCCAAAACGGGAGTCAGAATCTCTAGCAACTCTTCGTTATACGAGATAAAGGGCAGATCCAAATCACTTCGGCATAGTGTTAAACGGTTAGTCTCAGCACCGATCTGAATTCGACAGCCGAAATAAGCTTCAAGAACCTGTAAATCCCCTATGGGTTGTGAAAATTCTACAGACTGTGCTGTCATTGGTATACCTGTTCCCCGCCGCCCAAGCTCCAGTAAAAACGCCAGGGTAAGGCCAAGCAGCAGCGGTGGACCGGAATACTCGGGATGCTGCCAATTCAATTCGATTGTACATAGCTCTCCCTCCTCGAGAATATGCAAGCTTTCTGGAGGACACATTCGTTTATAGCGCACCATTCGGTTTAGAGCGTCACGATAATCTTTAGCATGATAAGTAGCTAAGACGGTCGGCGGATATTGTGTAGTTTCAAAAACGGTTGCTAGCTTGATGATTCCCTCAGCAGTATCTCCAACGAGATCCGAATATGCCTGCCAGATAGCGAAATATTGGGCTGTGCTGACTACTGACTCCGTGATAAGGCTCAGGGGAAGACCTGCTTTACTGGCTATATCTTGAGCGGTTATCCCTAATTGAATTAATCCAGCCCAAAATCCGGGAGGGATTTTAATGGAGTCAGAGGGATTAGTCTGCATCTATGTGGACCTCCTTAATTGCATGAAGAAAGGGCTAGTTAGAATCCAAGCAAGCACGGGCAAGCAACTCAAACGAATGCAGCCGTTTCTCATAGTCTGGAATCATAGTAACGATAATGAATTCTTCAACTCCATACAAGTGAGATAACTGTTCCAGCTTTTTTTTAATGCTTTTGGGTGTGCCTATCAGCAGTTTGCGTTCCAAAAGTTTGGATTTTTCTTCGGCTGAGCCTTCTTGTTGAAATAATGTCATACTGGAAGAGGCTAGCTGCATTGCTTCTTCCTCTGTCTCGGCGCAAATGACGCCAACTGCTACGATGGCCCGAGGCATAGCATTAACTGAAGAAGGCGCAAAGGCTTCTCGATAAGCTTGCAAAATTTCTTCCCCGGCTACATCGCTCATGAATTGACCAAACACATAGCCTGCACCAAACTCGGCAGCATATGCTGCACTCTTCTTGTTAGTGCCCAGCATCCACAACTCTGGCGATTCGGGTGGAGTCGGACGGGCGGTTATCTGACGTCCTTCATATGAATAGTTCCCCTGCAACAATTCGGTAACTCCCTTAAGCAGCTCTGGCATTTTCCAAACATTTTCGAGAAAATTTCCGCTCAGCGCTAAACTTACTTCAGCAGCACCACCAGGAGCCCGGCCTAATCCAAGGTCGATACGTCCAGGATATAAACTTGCCAGCAAATGAAATGATTCTACCACTTTTAACGGCTTATAGTGCGGCAGCAATAAAGCTCCCGACCCGATGCGGATATGCTGTGTTCTCGCTCCAATATGCGATAAAAACACCTCTGTGGAGGTACACGCTAAGCCCGGCATATCATGATGTTCGGCAACCCAATAACGAGTATATCCCAGTCTTTCAGCTGTTTGAGCCAGTTCCACCGCTTGTCCTAAAGCAAAGCTTGCATCCACATCATCAAATACAGGCACAAGGTCCAATACACTAAGCTTAATGGCTGTCATGGTCATAGCTACGTCCTACTCGAGGGTTTCGGTAAAATTCAATCATATCAATAAAAGTAACCTTGTAATCGCCAGCAACCGCTGCCAGATTATACATTCGTCCATGGCCGTCTTCTTTGGACGCGAACACAACATCGTGCCGCAGCTTATCCATAATCACTTTGCCGATGAACTGGTGCTCGTATTCCGCATATTTCTTTTTAAACGCTTCGTTAAATTCCAGCAGGTCCTGGTAAGAACGCTCAAGCATTGCATTTACCAAGGTCAGTTCATTGTCCTCTTTGTGTACCGCTACGTAATAATTCCCACGTTCATCCTTGATCAAATCCTTATACAACTCAATGTTCAAAGTTTATTTCTCCTCTCTGATTCCTAAGGGATAACTACTGCTTTAGAACCTATCCTTACATACTTGATGTCAGCACTGTTGGCTGTGTAGTAATTTGTACGTTTCCTGCTACAGCTCTGGAGATCATGCAAGAGCCTTCCGCTTTATGGGCAATATGGATAGCTTTATCGATATCGACTTGTGACGCGTCTTTAGAAAGTGTGATTACAGGTGAATGTTTGATGGCTTCATATGTAAAAATGTTATTTGTTACATCCACCGTCGCCTCTGATGTTAAGATCAGATTTGAAGTTATAAGCTCGGATCGCTCCAGCATGGCTGCAAGTGTAATGAGATAGCAGGTTGCTGCTGCACCCAGAAGCATCTCATCTGGATTCGTTCCAATTCCGGGCCCGCCCATTTCCTTCGGAATGGAAATTTGTGTCTTGAGCTGTCCGGCTTCAATCGTTCCATCACTATTACGTCCGCCGTTCCATACGGCATTTAATATAAATGGGTGTTTCATTTCTAGATGCCCTCCCTATCTTGAAATTGCATGACATATTTTTAATCGAATACTTTACATGCTAACATAGAAGAATGCGGGGAACAAACAGGCTCTGGCCTGCTGTTCGTGAGATTTATCTATTAATTAAATTTCAGGAGGCCTGATATCAAACACCTTCAGCGTTGTATTGAACTTACCCGAATTGTACTTGACGAGGGTAAGGATTCGACAAGATCAAGAAAGCAACATCTAAACTTTGTGGGGTATAAACTATAGTTGCTATATATACAGAGCCTTAAAGTTCTTATACCATTAGCATTGTAAGCGATTAACTTTATAGGAGGAAATGACTTGACAAAGCCTGCGCAACCCAATGTGCCTCTCGTAACTCATATTTATACTGCGGATCCTTCCGCTCATGTATTTGAAGGTAAAATTTATATTTATCCCTCTCATGACCTAGATCACGATATGATCTCTAATGACAACGGTGACCAATATAATATGGAGGATTACCATGTTCTATCTATTGATGGAGAGGGCTCCCCTTGTATCGACCACGGTGAAGTGCTTCATGTGAAGGATGTCCCATGGGCCAAGCAGCAAATGTGGGCTCCGGATGCAGCATACAAAAACAATACCTACTATTTGTTTTTCCCAGCCAGAGACCATGACGATATTTTCCGAATCGGGGTTGCTACCTCAGCTTCACCTTCCGGACCGTTTACACCTGAACCAAACTATATTCCCGGCAGTTATAGCATTGATCCTGCTGTTTTCGTTGATGATGATGGCAAATCATATATTTATTTTGGTGGTCTTTGGGGCGGTCAACTTGAAAAATGGCAAACTGGCTCATTTGTTGCGGATGCCGAAGGCCCGGCTGAGACGGCGCCAGCACTTGGACCTATCGTGGCGGAGCTGAGCGAGGACATGATGAGCTTTGAAGGTGAACCTAGAGAAATATCCATCATTGATTCGAACGGAAATCCGATTCTTGCTGGAGATGAAGAGAGAAGATATTTTGAAGGTCCATGGGTACATAAATATAACGGATATTATTATCTTTCTTATTCCACGGGAACTACCCATAATATTGTATACGCTATCAGTAAAGATCCGTTTGGGCCTTATGTATATCAAGGAATAATACTTTCACCAGTCCTGGGCTGGACAACACACCATTCTATTGTTCAGTTTAAAGAGAAATGGTATCTATTTTATCATGACAGTTCTTTGTCTGGTGGAGCTGACAATAAGCGTTCTGTAAAATATACGGAGCTGAAATACAACGATGACGGCACTATTCAAACTATCCATCCTTAGTTTTTTAATGAAATAGGCGGCATGCTGTAGTTCACTGGAGGGGATTCTGATGTCAATAACACAACAAGGTGCTTTTTATACGGGGGAATATCGAAATTTATTTAAGGAGCTTGGCTTCTCTGAAGATGAAATCAACGCTAAAATTGATATAACTTGGAATGATTTATTTTATGGAGATCCGAACGTACGAATCTACTATCCGCAGGACGAGAATAAAAGCTATATTCTGGATACAGGTAATCTAGACGTACGGTCAGAAGGAATGTCGTACGGGATGATGATGGCCGTTCAAATGAATAAAAAAGATGAGTTTGATCGTTTATGGAACTTCTCAAAGACGTTTATGCAGCACAAAGAAGGTCGTTATGCCAATTACTTTGCTTGGCACTGCAAGCCTGACGGTACAAGGATTTCTCAGGGACCTGCACCGGACGGGGAAGAGTTTTTCGCCATGGCCCTGTTTTTTGCCTCAAAACGTTGGGGGAACGGTCTGGAACCTTATAATTATTCTGAGCAAGCCCGAACGATATTGCGTGCTTGTGTACATAAAACTGAAACAGGCACTGGTGACTCAATGTGGGATGCGGAAACGAAATTGATTAAATTTGTACCGGAATCCACCTTCAGTGATCCATCTTACCATCTCCCCCATTTCTATGATTTGTTCGCTTTGTGGGCTGATGAAGGTGACCGCATGTTTTGGCGAGAAGCGGCGGAAGCCAGCCGCACATACCTACACACTGCATGCCATCCTATAACTGGCCTTGCTCCCGAATATGCCAATTTTAACGGAACCCCGGCAGATCCCCAGCCTCATGGTGATTTCAGCTATTTCTTCAGTGATGCTTACAGGGTTGCGGCTAATATCGGATTGGACTGGGCATGGTTCCAAAAGGACAGCTGGCAGGTCGATCAATGTAACCGGATTCAAGCTTTTTTTAGGAATATCGAAGTTTCCGATTACCGGCGGTATACCATTGAGGGACAGCCCTTCGAGGAACCGGCGCTGCATCCGGTAGGTCTTTTGGCGACCAACGCCATGGCTTCCCTTGCTTCTGATGGCCCGGAGGCAGAGCATTTTGTCCGTTTGTTTTGGAATACGCCTTTGCGCACCGGACAACGTCGTTATTATGATAACTGTCTGTACTTCTTTAGTTTACTGGCCCTTAGTGGAAATTATCGCATTTATTGAAGGAAATCGAACAAAACAATAGGACTCCATTCCTCAAAAAGGTCGAGGATTGGAGTCCTATTAATCGTAATAAAGCTTTGCTATTATTTAATAACTACATATTCCAAGTTAACAAGTTTTGCGTAAGCAATAATTTGGTCTGTTGTAAGTGTTAATGATACAACGGTGTGATGACCGCCACCATTTTCGATCCATGCTTTAACCCCGTCTTTGAAGTTTGGTTTAACATTCCAAAGGACACGAGCTACTGGAAGGTTTGGAGCTGGAACAGTTGGTTCAAAAGCAGTAACTTCATTGATCAAAAGTTTGTAATGAGTACCGAAGTCAGCCATGGAAACTACGACACCGTCTCCTGCTTTACCATCAAATACTAAACGTGCTGGATCGTCTTTACCACCAATACCTAGCGGTGATACGATGATTTTTGGTTTGTTGCTTGCCAAAGTAGGGTCTACTTCAAGCATGTGGGATTGAAGGATCGATTCTTGTCCAACCGTCAATTCATATGTGTAATCTTCCATAAAGCCGGTGGATTGATTATGACTCATCACTTTAAGCAAACGATCAAGTGCTGCAGTCTTCCAATCGCCTTCCCCAGCAAAACCATAGCCTTGTGCCATTAGACGTTGAACAGCAAGTCCAGGAAGTTGTTTCATGCCATGCAAATCTTCGAAGTTTGACGTGAAGGCATTATAACCACCTTGGTCTAGGAAACGTTTAATAGCGATTTCATAGCTTGCTTGAACTCTTACGCTAGCTTCCCAAGCTTCTTTGCTGTTAGTACCATAATCAAACTCATACAGCTCCGCATATTCAGCGAACAAAGCATCGATTTCTTCTTCTTTAACATCATTAATAATTTGCACTAGATCGCCAATACCAAAATAGTCCACAGTCCATCCAAATTGAATTTGGGCTTCAACCTTATCTCCTTCGGTTACGCCAACGTTACGCATGTTATCACCAAAGCGAGCGACTTTGATATTGAAGCTTTCATTATAAGCAACCGCTACGTCCATCCATTCTGCAATTTGCTTTTGGACTTCAGGACGTTCCCAGTAACCTACTACCACTTTGTTTTGTTTGTTCAACCGTGCATTTATGAAACCATATTCACGGTCACCATGTGCCGCTTGGTTTAGATTCATGAAGTCCATATCAATTGTTGCCCAAGGAATACTTTCATTATATTGCGTAGCTAGATGAAGCAAAGGCTTCTGCAGCATCTTAGTTCCGCGGATCCACATTTTTGCAGGTGAGAACGTATGCATCCAAGTGATGACACCGGCAACTTCGTCACGGTAGTTAACTTCTTTCATGATGTTGGTGATTTTATCTGCGCTGACAGCCAAATCCTGCAATACTAGTGGGTAAGGCAAAACTCCGCTTTTATTCAAAGCATCTGTCATCGTTTGTGCGTGTGCTTTAACTTCAGCCAATGCTTCTTCCCCATAAAGATGTTGCGAACCTACGACAAACCAAAATTCTTTTGCTACCGCTGTTGACATATTCATCCTCTTTTCGTCATTTTGTAGTTTTATTATTTTTGTCCGTAATAAGCGCCTTTTCCATGTTTGCGCAAGTAATGTTTATCTAGAATACGTTGTGGCAATTCCTCTGCAAAATGGTTCAGTTCTCTTGCATATAAATTCATTTTGGATACTTCATCCAAAACTACGCTGTTCATTACCGCCGATTTCGCATCTTTTCCCCACGTAAAGGGTCCGTGGCCTTTTAACAAAACACCAGGAACCGCCATAATATCTATCCCGCGCTGTTCAAAAGTCTCGATGATGACATTACCCGTTTCCGCTTCGTAACCACGATCGACTTCTTCTTGCGTCAAGAAACGCGCACAAGGAATGGAACCATAGAAGGTATCTGCATGCGTCGTTCCCATGACAGGAACATCTAGTCCTGCTTGAGCCCAGATGGTCGCCCAAGTAGAATGCGTGTGCACGATTCCGCCGATTTCAGAGTAATGTTTATAAAGCACTGCGTGAGTAGGAGTATCAGATGAAGGCCTCATATCCCCTTCAACCACATTCCCATCGAGATCAACAACAACCATGTCGCTGGCTTTCATTGTTTCATAGTCTACACCACTAGGTTTGATTACGAAAAATCCACTTTCACGATCAATCGCACTTACATTTCCCCATGTATACTTAATAAGTCCTTGTTTCGGCAATTCAAGATTGGCTTGAAAAACCTCTTCTTTAAGTTGTTCTAACATCTTGCCACCTCCATTTTCACACTAAATTGTCAACAGCGGACTGCTCGATCGCCAGACCCTTTTTATAACGTTCAATAAAGGTTTCAAATCCTTTAATGTCGGTTGCCTCTGGATGAATTTCTTCACCCTTAACATCTTTGAACACTTTTTGATCGAGGAAGTCTTCTAAACTTTCTTCCTGATTGTTATTCATCATGTAAGCGGCAAGAATAGCCATTCCCCATGCACCGCCTTCACCGGCAGTCGACATTACGGATACAGGAACATTCATTGAAGCTGCCATTATTTTTTGACCCACTACCGGAGTCTTAAATAAGCCGCCGTGGCCTAAAATACTATCAATGGCTACATTCTCTTCCTTCGTCAAAATGTCCATTCCAATTTTCAAAGCACCAAAGGCGCTGAATAGATGCGTACGCATAAAGTTGGACAGATTAAATTTGCTCTCCGGCGAGCGGACAAATAGCGGACGACCTTGTTCTAACCCAGTAATATTCTCTCCTGAGAGATAACCATAGCTTAGTAAGCCTCCGGCATCAGGATCTGCATCCAAAGCTTTATTTAAAAGCACGTTGTACAATTTATTTGCATCCACTTTGTGTCCCATGGCTTCATAGAACTCGCGGAATAACCCGAGCCAGGCGTTGAGGTCACTTGAACAGTTATTCGCATGAACCATGCCCACTGGACTTCCATTCGGAGTAGTAACCATATCGATTTCCGGATAAACTTTGGAAAGTTCTTTTTCTAACACAATCATGGCAAAAACAGAGGTTCCTACAGAGACATTTCCGGTGCGTTTTCTTACGCTATTCGTTGCCACCATCCCGGTTCCGGCATCCCCTTCTGGAGGACTGAGCGGAATGCCTGCCTGTAAATGTAACAATGGATCTAGAATTTTAGCTCCCGCTTCGGTTAATACACCTGCTTGCTCCCCTGCAACATACACCTTAGGAAACAGATCACTGGTCTTCCACGGATAACCTTTGCTTGCAACAAGCTCATCGAACTGCTGTATCATCGATTCATTATAATTTCGTGTGGATTCATCAATAGGGAACATGCCCGAAGCATCCCCAACACCAAGTGCTTTATTTCCAGTCAATAGCCAATGAATATATCCTGATAATGTCGTAACAAAACGGATCTGTGGCACATGTTCTTCTTTATTCAAAATCGCCTGATAAAGATGAGCAATGCTCCAGCGTTCTGGAATATTAAACCCAAACAGATCAGTCAATGCTTTGGCAGCCTTACCTGTTGTTGCATTACGCCAAGTCCGGAATGGAACAAGAAGTTCATTGTGCTCGTCGAAAGCCATGTATCCATGCATCATTGCAGAAAAACCGATTGAGCCAACCGTTTGAAGGGTGATTCCGTAATTTTGTGCAACTTCTTCCTTCATCTCGCGATATGCGTCTTGCAGACCTTTGATAATATCTTCCAAGTTGTACGTCCAAAAACCGTCCTTCAACTGATTTTCCCATTCGTAACTTCCAGAAGCGATCGTTTGAAAGCAATGATCAATAAGTACAACTTTGATGCGCGTGGACCCAAATTCAATACCAAGCGAAGTTTCTCCCTTATTAATCGCTTGTTCGATGCTTAATCGATTCGATATCACGTTTGTCACCTCTCTGAGAGCGCTTTTTTAAACGGTCATGATAAGAATTAACTTTCTTAATTGACAGCTACAGTATAATTTTTTGTACGTACATTTGTCAATTAAATTGTTATATATACATACAAATGTGGAGATAATAATGATTTAACTGTATAAAAAAAGAGCCCCTTTCTATTTTTTTCGCAGTCATGCTATAATTTGTACATACAAATTCACCAATTACACGAATAACTTAGCGAACAAGTATGGAAAGAGGAATTACATGAAACCAAAGTATCAATTGATATTAGATGACATAAAAAGCAAAATCCTTTCGGGAGATTACAATGTTGGTGAACAAATCCCTACTGAGTCTGCTTTACAATCCATGTATGAAGTTAGCCGGCAGACTGTTCGAAAAGCAATTTTAGAACTTTCCAATGAAGGCTTCCTGCGAAGCGAAAAAGGATCTGGTACTTATGTTAGCAACCACTATCGTTCGAAGACCGGCGGGAGTTCCCATAAGAAGACAATCGGTGTAATCACGACCTATATTTCCGATTATATCTTTCCTTCCATTATCCGTGGGATCGAGAGTCGGCTAAATGAGGATAATTATTCTTTACTATTAGCTAGCACCAATAACGATGTTGCTCAAGAAAAAAAGGCGCTGGAAATGATGCTGTCCTACGGTGTAGATGGTTTAATTATTGAACCGACGAAAAGCAATCTATATAACCCCAATATTGCTTACTACCTCTCTTTTAAGGAACAGGATATTCCGATAGTAATGATTAATGCCTTTTATGAAGAAATAGAACTGCCGTACCTTTGTCTTGATGACGTGCAGTCCAGCTATTTGGCAACAAAAGAGTTGATAACCAAAGGCCACACCCAAATAGGACTCATTGCAAAAATGGATGATTTACAAGGAAAGTATCGGATGAAGGGGTATATTAAAGCGCTCGGAGAATCCAAATTACGATTTTATCCTGAGCAGATTTTTTCATTCAACACGGAGACAAAACAGACGTTATCTACAGACTTGAAGGATTTTCTGAATAAAAATAGAGATACGCTCACTGCTATTGTTTGTTATAACGACGAGGTTGGATTGGAAGTGGTCCATGCCTGCAGACAGCTGGAAATCACTATTCCGGAGGAATTATCGATTATTGGACAAGACAATTCTTATATTGCCAAAAACGCGAACATCAAACTAACCACCTTGACACACCCACAAGAAGCCATGGGACGAGATGCAGCAGATTGGGTCATTAAGAAACTACAAGGAAAAAAAGACCTGCCCAACAACACTTATTATCAGCCTGTGTTAATTGAAGGTGAGACTGTAGTTGAGAGATAGATTACATTTGCAACCCACCAGTCATGGCTGGCGGGTTGATTTTTTCATTTTGTCTCTACATTAAGCAGTCCGTCTCCAACTTCCATGTGTGGAATATTTACTGGATTTCCAGATAATCAAGGTAAGCATCCCATGTTCCGTTATCAGCTGTTACGACGAGCTGGATCTCTTGATTTCCGGTTCCATGACTGACATTGTTTAGCGTATAAACGGCTGGACTGCTTCCCCCGAAGTAAAAGGTACCCTTGGTTACTCCCCCGATTTTCAAATCGACCCTCGCCATAGTGGAGTTATTCGAAGCCCCGCGTAGTGAAAAATTATGGGTACCGCTCGAGAAATTTTGTGTGTATTTCACTAAATCATTGTTGGCGTATAAAGCAACTCCGGAGAACGGTGAGCTTATATTGGCAGTATACTGACCACCTTTGGTCATGTTTTCAGCTTCAATCTTTGTGCTTGTGCCAGGACTTGGTGTAGATGATGGCGTTGGTGTTGGAGTAGGTGTCGTACCTCCGCTATCAGGAGCGACTACCCGGCCTGTGCTCGTCGAGATCATGCCAGAGCATAGACCGCGGTTCTTGAGATTCTGTGCAATCTGTGGAATCGCTTGAACCGTAGTTTGGTACTGATCGTGCATAAGGATCACGTCGCCATTTTGCATTGTACCTACAGCATTTACAATCTGAGCGGTACTGGCTCCATTCCAGTCCTGGGAGTCAACGTTCCATAAAACTTCAGTGAGACCATTTTGGGCCTCAATGGACTTTAAAGTTGCGTTAGTCTCACCATATGGCGGACGAAACAACTTCGGAGCCGTGCCCGTTATAGACTGTAGTGTCGTTTGCGTGTTTGTAACCTCTGATGACATTTGTGAGGTGGTCAGTTGGGTCAAATGCGGATGAGACCAGGAATGATTCCCAATCCACATGCCTGCTGCCTTCTGCTGGTTTACTAGGGACGGATTATTTTGGGCATTCTGTCCAAGGTTGAAGAACGTTGCACGCAAGCCGTTTTGTTGTAGTGCATTAAGTAGTGTTACAGTGTTGTTAGGGTTCGGACCATCGTCATAGGTTAATGCTACATAGCCGTTCGAACAATCGGCCGCGAGAGCCTTGTCACCAGTCATCGTCAGTGAGCCTGTAAATAAGAATACGACTAGCGACGCAATGGCCGTCCATTTTATTACGTTGGCTCTAATCATCTTTTCATCCCTCCTAGCAACTTTACCTCTTCAAATCTTTCCATTAAATAAACGCATTCTCTTTGGTCTCATTTGCTTTCCTCCTCTTGGTTGTACTGCAACTAGTCTTACTAAGATGCTGTGCAACCCGTTTGATCAACCTCCTTTTTATTCCATATTTATAAATGTAAGCGGAAACAATTAAATTCTAACATTGTCCCAATTTTTTCATATGCATAAACTAAAGCTTATATCGTGAAAAGTTTAGATCTTTTGTAGTTGGAAATAAACGAAATTAAATAAGCTGCTTCCGGTTGAGTACCGGAAACAGCTTATTGGTAAGAAAATTTTAATCACTGTCATGGAGTCCAAACTTAAAAGAAAATAACCTTCCCGCCGTTTACTCACCACGACTCACACGAAAACCTTGATCAGGTCCCATGCCATTTGCCTCAAACTTGCCCTGAAAAGATATCTCGTTGTTTGTGATGTTGCCGATCCAACCACCACCCTTTACAACCCGGAAAGAACCGATATCACTTCCCATGTCCCCGTACCAGTTCCAACACCATTCCCTGACATTTCCAGACATATCATAAAGTCCTAACTCATTGGGCTTTTTGACACCGACGGATTTTGTTTTATTATTGTTGTTTTCAATGATAGGCCAGTTCCATTCACCCGTTAAGTATTTATCTCCAGCATTTTTCCAATACCAAGCTACTTCATCTGCATTATTGCTTCCACTGTATGTGTAACTCTTGCTTAATTGACCTCCACCTGCAGCATACTCCCACTCTGCTTCTGTCGGTAAGCGATAACCATTAGCTCCCACATTGATCGTTACGGTCCATTTTATAATATCATTATCGCTCTTATTATTTGTGTCTTTCTTATTCTTATCTATATTGTAATAGGGTTTTAAACCCTCTTTTATACTCCGCTTATTACAGTACTCAACAACGTCATACCAGCTAACCATTTCAACCGGCAAATTGTCGCCCTTGAATTCTGAAGGATTGCTTCCCATTACCTCGATCCATTCTTTTTGAGTTACCTCATATTTACCAATATAAAAGTTGGATAAGGTTTCACCATTGTAGTTGGATTTTGAGTTTATAAAAGTCCCTCCCTCTACAAATACATTGTCATTACTCGTTTCAGGCTTTTCTTGTGAGCAAGCGCTGATAACAACTACTGTTGCTATGAATAGGAAACTCAATAGTTTTCTCATTGATTTATCTCCTTTGAACGGATAGGAAAATAATAAGTCGTGACGATGATCTTAGTAGTATGTAAGTAATCTTTTGGAATAAATAAGGCCGCCGGTTGTGAGACCGGCAGTCCTTAGTACTTTCATCGATTAAGAGCCTGATGTTTATTGGTTACCACACGGTTACGTTAGAGCTCCCACTACTTTGATATCCCTCAGTAGCTAACACTTGGTAAGCCCAACTACTACCCAAATTCATTCCATAATTCTTCCATGCATTAACGTGGTTGCTAAAAGTGATAGCGGCATTGCTTCCCGTTGCTCTCTTCGACTGTCTTACACTCCAGAACTGTGTGAATGTAGCAGTGCCGTCAATGGAAGGTGCGTTGGTTCGCGTAGTGGTATAAATATCATAGGTGCCTCCATCACTGGTCACGGTGCCTTTAAATGTTCCAGTTGGTCTATAAGTGCCCCAGCTATCAACAACGTAATACTCTATGAGTGAGTTTCTCGTCCATCCATAGAGTGTCAAATATCCATTACCCGACGGAGCCCAGACGCCGGCATTGTAGTTTATTGTTCTTGTAGGTGATCCGGTATTCCAGCCCTTACCGACAACAAAATTCCCGGTATTCGACCATGTAACACTGTAATTACCACCTGATCCATTGGTAGCATTTACTGTTCCACCACCATCGGTCCAATTTTGCCAATAATCTGTCGCTGCATTTGTGGTTGCTGCGAACAGGCTAAAGCTCATAGTTGCTGCGAAGAATACAGTCAAGATTTTCTTATTCATCTTAAACATAATCTACCTCCTAAGATTTTTTTGACTACATACTACTTGACTGAACTCTAATATTCCAAGCAATCGTCTGAGGTTTACTTTGTTGTTTGGTGAGAATCCCGGTATCCCACATCCTTCCATTTATATAATTGTAAGCGATTTCAATTAGAAGTTTATCATAGCTTACTTACATTTTATCTGTTCAAATTAAAGGTTTTACCCCAAAAAGTATTGTTCTTTTGTATTTGTAAATGGGGATATAAAGCAGTTGCTTACAAAAAGGGAGGATAGAGCCCCCCCATTTCAAAACTCCATAATAGAAGACAATAAATCCCTAAATGATCACATATAATGGAAGTTCGTTTAACGATATACTTTTATGTAAGCGTTAACATTCTGTTGCTGGAGGTGGCTCTTATTCGTGTATGCTCGTATCATCACCCTAGTGAATAATCTTAAACTCAGAACGAAGTTATTTCTGTCATTTGGCTGTGTTGTGCTTATTCCAGTCTTAATTGTAGGACTGTTCCTCACTATTGAACTACGGAATATGGCAATGGCTAATGCGCTGGAGCAGATTACCGCTAACGTGGATCGGGTGAAGAAACGGACAGGCGAAATGCTTAACGTTCCGATCGACATCGCTTACCGTCTATCAAATGACAGCCGACTTGAAGAGGTAGCTAATCATCATTATGAATCTGTCTATGATGTCGTGGAAGCTTACTGGAATTATCCTGATTTCCGTGATTTTGTCCGACTGTACAACGAAGTTTCCAGCATCCGCTTGTATATTGATAATCCAACGATTCTAGACAACTGGGAGTTTCTACAGACGAGCGAGAATGTTACACAAGAGCAATGGTACCAAACTGCGCTCAATCAAAGAGGACTGGTGTGCTGGAATTATATACGGGATAACCGTAATGGACGTTATTATCTAAGTCTAATCCGAAAGTTGAATTTTTTTAAGGAGAGAACCACAGGGGTCCTAGTTGTGAATGTAAATACGAATAAACTAAATGCTATCCTTAACCAGGAATCATTTGAAACGCTTATTATGGATGAGAACGACAATATTGTCGCCTCCAATCGGGTAGATACACAAGATAAATCACTGACGAACATTGACCTCATAACCCTATCTGATACAAGTCAAGGTCCCCACAATGTAACCATTGACGGTAAACCTTTCAAAATGGTGATCGATCACTGGCAGCCAGGCGGAAGCTTGAACAGCCTGCGTATCATTTCAATTTTTTCTGTTGCAAGCATTGTCGATGAGCCCAACCAAATTATTTTCCTAGCATCAATTGTAGTTCTTTCGGCATTGTTTATGGCTATTCTCTTAATTTATTATGTCTCGCGACTACTCACTGGAAGGATACTGCATCTTAGCAAGCATATTTCGAAGGTCGCTTCGGGTAATTTAGAAGCCACGCTTGTTATTGACGGCAAAGATGAAATCGGTCAGCTCGCCAGACAATTTAATCATATGGTACGGAACATTAATGAACTAATGAGTGAGGTTCAAGAATCCAACCGACAGAAAAATGCGATCCAGCTTAAGCAAAATGAGATTAAGTTCAAGATGATGGCCAGCCAGATCAACCCCCACTTTCTCTTCAATGCCCTGGAATCAATCCGAATGAAAACCCTAGTTAGGGGACAAGCGGATATTTCTCAAGTCGTTCGACTGCTAGGGAAAATGATGCGTAAAAACCTTGAGGTTGGCAATGGGATGATCAGTCTGCAAAGTGAGCTTGAAACCGTAAGCTGTTATCTAGTCATCCAAAAATTCCGTTATGATGACAGACTCACGTATGAGCTTCATGTGGACCCAAGGGCGAACCCTTTACAAATCCCTCCTTTGATTATTCAACCTCTGGTAGAGAATTGTGTCATCCACGGACTTGAGAATCGAATAGATGGCGGCATGATCCGTGTAGAAATCCGCTTAGAAGACCATTATTTAAAGGTTCAGGTATCTGACAATGGAGCCGGTATCTCAAAAGCGCGAATACAAGAAATTATCAAAATGCTAGATCATAATGATGACTATGAAACTAATAGTATTGGGATTCGCAATATTCATTTACGGCTCCAGCTGACCTACGGCCCGCAATTTGGGCTAACTTTAACAAGTCAAATCGGATTTGGAACGCAAATCAGCTTTGCAATCCCATTAAGGAGTGATTCATATGTATAGCGTGTTAATTGTCGATGATGAGCAGGCGATTCGTGAAGGACTTGTTGCTTTGCTAGACTGGGAGAGTCTTGGATATCAGGTCGTTGATTCCGCAGCGAACGCCTTAGAGGCAAAGCATAAATATGACCTTTACTCCCCTGATTTAATGATCGTAGATATCCGTATGCCCGGTAGAGATGGTCTAGAGCTTGTTGAAGAGCTGAGAGCTCTCGATCCTGAAATGCATATCATTATCCTCAGTGGCTATGCTGATTTCAGCTATGCCAAGCGTGCGATGTTTTTTGGAATTGATAACTATTTGCTCAAGCCGGTGGATGAAGCTGAATTGCAGTCATACTTAGAAAATCTGTCCATTGAGCTGCATGCACGTATAACCCATCATAAGAAACAGGCTGCAGTTAAGGAATGGAGCCGGGAAATGCTGGTTCAATCCTTGCTATTGGATCGAAGCATGCAGACTTTACCCATATTGGAGGCAACCGTACGCGAAGCAGGACTCCTTTGGGATTCCTATCAGGTGGTCCTAATTCGGCTGCTACTTCAGGACAATTCAGACCACGGACCTTCAACGGTCATAAAGACAAGACTTACAAATAGTTTTGAAGAACATGGCTGGGGCATAGTATTGTTGCTAGATTCTTATTTGGGAGTTTTGCTGCAGCCCTCATTTCAGAAAGAGCTTGTACGTAAATTAATGGTCCAAAATATACAGGAAGTAGTATTTGAACATGGACTTGAATGTATCATCGCTGCAGGTGATATGGTGAACAACTTGGAGGATATCTCGGTCTCCCACCAATCTGCTCTTACAAGGATGAAGGAGCATTTTTTCTACGATGAACCGGAGATGATTGGACCGGATTCCATAAAAATAAAGAAAGAGCTGATAGTTAGTCCAGAGGAAATAGAGAACAGGCTGGAGTCCGTTGTGGAACGAATATTTTTTTGTATGGATACTGGCAGCAGTGCGTTACTCTTTACCCTGATTCAAGAAGCTGGAGAGCTTATGATTACCGCCGATTATTCCGAGATGAGCGTGAAATCGCGTTATGTGCGTATTGTCTCTCATCTACTAAATAAACTCTCTCTTCAATATAAGGAGCAGAGTCCTCTCCACAACGACATGGATGAGCAAATTGAACAAATATATAAACATACCTCTCTGCCTCAATTGCAACGGTATACCACCACTCTTCTGGAGCATTATGCAAAAGATATTGCCCGTGACGATATGGAGGTCTTCCTAAAGCGAATGCTGGACCTCATCCATCGGCATTATAATGAGAATCTTAAGCTTGATACGCTTGCGGATGTATTCAGTTACAGTAGCGCTTATTTGGGGAAGCTTTTTAAGAACAGCACGGGGTATTCCTTTAACAGTTATCTGGATAAAGTCCGCATGGAAAAGGCCAAGGAGCTATTAATTCAAGGCTACAAAATTCATCAGGCCGCAAACGAAGTTGGCTTCAGCGATGTGGATTATTTCCGTGAAAAATTTAAAAAGCTTGAAGGTATCTCTCCCTCAGACTACCGCAGAAAGAACTTGATTTAATTTTACTTTTTCAGAAAACGCTTACGAAAATGACGGATTCCCCCCTGTTTTTTATATGAAATATTCGGGTGTTTCCTACACTTTCTATAGATTATGATTATGGCATATCGAAGGAGGGACATAAATGAAAGCGATTACCTCAAAAGCTCAATCTGAGCCGAAGAAGTCAACCTCACGCTTTTGGCCAACTTTTTTACAGCAAAAATACCTCTATATGATGGCCTTTCCATTTGTGCTCTGGGCATTTGTATTCAATTATTTGCCTTTATGGGGATGGACAATGGCTTTTCAGAAATACAAGCCCGGGAAATCCTTTTTCGAGCAAAAATGGGTCGGCTTACAGTACTTCAGAGAGCTTATTCAGGATGATCAATTCTTCAATGCACTTCGCAATACGCTCGCAATGAGCATCATGGGCCTATTGGCCGGATTCATCATTCCCATCCTCTTTGCCATCCTTCTGAACGAGTTGCGACTACAGTTTCTAAAACGGTTTGTGCAGACGGTCTCGTATCTCCCCCACTTCGTATCATGGGTGGTGGCTGCCGGGATTATTACCAAAATGCTCTCTACCGATAACGGTGCGGTAAACGACCTACTGCTGGGTCTTCATCTAATCAGTGAGCCTATTCAATTTATGGCTAAAGGTCATTTATTCTGGGGAATCGTCACGGCTTCGGACGTTTGGAAGGAAACCGGATGGAACACCATCATTTATCTTGCAGCCATCTCAGGCATTGGTCCAGAGCTTTATGAAGCAGCGCGGGTAGATGGTGCAAGTCGCTTGCAGCAAGTGCGAAACATTACACTTCCAGGTATCCAGACAACGATCATTATTTTGCTCATCATTTCCATCGGGCATTTAATTAGTATTGGGTTCGAGAAGCAGTTCCTGCTCGGTAACAACCTGGTGCGCGATTATTCTCAGACACTGGATTTGTACGCGCTGAACTATGGTCTGGGCATGGGTCGATTCTCCTTCGGTACGGCCATTAATATCTTTAATTCTGTAGTGAGCGTGATTCTGCTGTTTGTCGCCAACGGGATATTCAAAAAAATAACAAAGGAAAGCATCATATAGGAGGCCCTTATGCTAAGTAAAAAACTGGCCACCGTATCATGGTCGGACCGTATCTTCGATCTGGTAGTCTATATAGCGATCACTGTAGTGACCATAGTTACGCTATATCCTTTTCTGAATGTGTTGGCCATTTCCTTTAATGACTCCACAGATAGCATTAAGGGTGGAATCACGATCTATCCTCGCGTCTTCACTTTTAAGAACTATGAGACGATCTTTGCGTATTCTGGTCTGATGACCGGACTCAAAATCTCGA
Source organism: Paenibacillus sp. VTT E-133280 (assembly GCF_002264385.1). Classification (NCBI taxonomy): domain Bacteria; kingdom Bacillati; phylum Bacillota; class Bacilli; order Caryophanales; family Paenibacillaceae; genus Paenibacillus; species Paenibacillus sp. VTT E-133280. The sequence goes on along the minus strand of NZ_NFUX01000003.1, from coordinate 154,115 downwards.
TCTTGCGTACGGTGATTGGCACGATTCTTGGGTTGGTCAGTGCATCCATGTTAGCTTTCACTCTGAGTCGGGTAGACTTTCAAGCCCGAAAGTTCGTCTCTACATTTCTCGCGCTTACAATGTATGTCTCTGGGGGTCTCATCCCTGGTTACATCTTAATCAAGGATCTTCATATGATAGGAACCTTTAGTGTGTATGTCCTCCCCGGTCTTGTCAGTGCATTTAATGTATTTGTTATCCGTTCCTTTATCGATGGCTTGCCCTATGCGTTGCAGGAATCCGCTAAGCTGGATGGGGCTAATGACTTCACAATTTATTGGCGGGTTATTCTTCCGTTGACCAAACCTGCGCTAGCAACCATCGCTCTCTTTTTAGCCGTTGGCCAATGGAATTCATGGCTGGATACTTATCTCTACAATGGTTCCAAGGATGCGTTGACTACCCTGCAATTCGAGCTTATGAAGGTCATACAGAGTACGACAACTAATGCGGACAATTTCCGAGGTCGCAATATGACGGAGGTTATGGCACAAATTTCTCCGGAATCCGTCAAAATGGCAATCACGATCGTAGTCACAGTGCCTATTCTAATCGTCTATCCATTTTTGCAGCGCTACTTTGTTAAAGGAATGACTTTGGGTTCAGTAAAGAGCTAATACGCTTATGGTATCAGCAGGCTCAGCCTGTATACACAATAATTTTTTGACCAGAAAAAGGAGGGTTTCTATTCATGACAAGAAAGACAGTAAAATCGCATGTGATATGGATGGTCATGACTTTACTGATCAGTGTACTGGCAGGTTGTAGCGGATCAAGTAACAAAACAGCAGATAACAACGTAGAAAATAAATCTACGAATGAAGTCAGTGCCACTGCAGAAGCTACCGCGGAAGCAACTGCACAAGCCGAAGATTTAAGCCCGCTGACACTCTCCTTCTTCGCAGAAGATCCAAATCCGAACTGGAACAATATGAAAGACGACATCAGTAAAGTGATTACAGAGAAAACAGGCGTCACACTCGATGCTGAATTTGCGGTAGGTGATCCACAACAAAAAATCGCATTGATCGCTGCTGGTGGTGATTATCCGGATATTATCTCCGCCAAAGCGGATATCGGTAAACTTGTAGACGCTGGAGCAGTCATCGATCTAACCGAATTCATCGACAAGTATGCACCTAATATTAAACGTGTACTCGGCGACAACCTTGCTCGGGCAAAATATACGAATGAAGACCAATCCATTTATGCCATTCCGACCTGGGCGGCAGTTGATGAGAAGAAATTTGTGGCTGGCGGCGGTTTTGAGCTTCAACATCGTGTCTTGAAGGAAGCCGGATACCCTGAAATCAGAACAGTCACCGATTATGAGAATGTAATTAAAGCCTATCTGGAGAAGCATCCAACTGATGAAAACGGCAATAAGAACATTGGAGTCTCTCTGAACGCAGATGATTGGCATATGTATATTTCTGTCACTAACCCTGCTGTTGCTACGACAGGTGGTTCGGATGACGGAGAATATTATGTTGATCAAGAGACCCATGAGGCGATTTACCACTTCCGTCGTCCGGAGGAGAAAGAGTATTTCCGCTGGCTGAATCATATGAATGACATCGGTTTGCTCGATAAAGAGAGCTTTGTGCAAAAATATGACCAATACAAAGCTAAAGTAGCCACTGGACGGGTTCTAGGTTTGATTGACCAGGATTGGGACTACAATGATGCTCAGCAGGCGTTGAAGACGGCAGGCAAGTTCGAACAAACTTACGGTCATTATCCGGTAACTTTAACGAAAGAATACAAGGAAACTAGCTTCTGGCCTACCGGCTTCATGGGTGGCTATGGCATCTCGATCTCCAGCACAAACCCAGACCCGATTCGTACAATTAAGTTCCTTGATTTCCTCGCTTCTGACGAAGGACAAATCTTGAACAATTGGGGAATTGAAGGTAAGCATTATGTGGTGGAGAACGGCAAACGGGTCGTTCCAGCAGATGTACAAGAACGTATCAACAATGACAATACAGCCTTCACTAAGGAAACCGGAATCGGCTTCTACTGGAATATGATGGTTCATTACGGAGACGGCGCTAAGGATGCAAGTGGTAATTATTACACTAAAAACTTCCCCGAACAACTTGTACTTGGGTATAGCGATGTCGAGAAAGAAACTTTAGCCGCCTACAAGGCAACAACTTGGAAGGATCTATTTCCGAAAGAAGAAGAATTCATTGAAAAAGCCTATGGTGCAGCATGGAATATCGCGATTCCAGGTGAAGATGAGGTCACCATTCTAGGCAACAAAATGAGAGATATTACATGGAAACGTATTCCGGAAGCCATTCTTGCCAAACCAGCAGATTTCGATAAAATCTGGGATGACTACATGGCAGCTTTAGAGAAAGCCGGCGTAGAAAAAATGGAGAAAGGTTACACCAAATACGTGCAGGATCGTGTTGCCTTATGGAGTAATAAATAAAAATACTCTGAGTCGTGCGGATGTCCGCACGGCTCTTTACGTTTCCCCCTACTCAACTTCCCAGAATAAATCACCTCCAAGAATGGCATTATAAGGTAGACGGTTCCGGTTTATTTAGGAGGATGAGGAAAATCAAAACAAATATTACGTTTATTCAAGCCATTATGATTATTATGCTGAGCACAGGCCTTCTAAATCATGTCATTATCATCCCCATCCTATTGGACGCGGCAAAACGTGACGCATGGATCTCAGTGCTGCTTGCTGGGGCATGTGCGCTAGTTTGGATCTTTATCCTGCACATTAGTACTACCAAAATCAAAAAGCAACATCTTTTCGCTTGGCTGGCAAAAGCTTACCCTCCTATCGTGAGCCATATTCTTTCGGTATTCGCTTGTGTATATTTGTTTCTCTTATGCATGCTTACAACTAGGGACACTGTCTACTGGGTGCATTTAACCTTCTCTCCAGAGACACCTATACTGGTCCTTACTTTCATATTGCTTTTAATTTCCGTAATAAATGCATATTTAGGTATTCACTCTCTCGCTAACACCGCTGGTATTTTGTTGCCTTTTGTTGTGATATTAGGTTTTTTTATAATGATCTCTAACACAACACATAAAGATTATTCCTTGTTAAGGCCGATGCTTGAGCACGGTATGCAGCCCGTTTGGAATGGGACAGTGTACGTAGGCGCAGGTTTTGTTGAGGTCATCATGCTTTTCTTTATGCAACACCACATCAAATCACGATTGTCATATCTATCGTTTATGATCATGATCCTGCTTATCTTAGGCCTAACGATGGGACCGATTATTGGTGCAATTGTTGAATTCGGTCCGGATGAGGCTGATAAACTCAGATTTCCCGCGTATGAAGAATGGAGATTACTAACGATTGGACGATATATTGAGCATCTGGACTTTTTTAGCGTTTATCAATGGTTCAGTGGTGCTTTTCTGAGAATTTCCTTAACCATGTTCCTTATTCTCGATATACTCCAAATTCAAAGTAAAAAAGTGAAAATGTTGGTTCTTGGGAGCATTTCTTTAACTATTGTAGTGTTCACAGCCATACCTTTTAGTGATCAATTTTTTCTGAGCATGTTAGCTCATTATGTACTTCCCTTTTCTTTATGGGGCGTACTCGCTTTTTCTGTAATTATTGCAGGGCTGATTAGCTTGGCTCAACGAAAGGGGAAAGTAACATCATGAAAGAGCCTGAGCAAAAGGAGTTAAATACGTTCGAGAATATGTTCTCACGAATATTTGGTTCAAGCTCAGACATTAAGAGACTGACTCTCTCTTTGTCTGACTCTGACAATGCCGTTCAACTGGTTTATTGCCAGGGGTTGTGCGACGAAATCAAAGTAGAAGAATACATCATACCCGAATTAAAAAAGATTCCGGAATCTATCCTCACATCCCATGAACTCGATCTCATGCAAAAGGTTCCGTTTCACATGACCACCCTTCCATCAAGTGAAATTGAAATTGAAAATTCAATGATTGACACTGTGCTGAGTGGTGATCTTTTCCTTCTATTTACGCCATCAAATCAAAGTTATCTCGTGAAATTAGCTGATCCTCCTAAACGACAACCTGAGGAACCAAATACGGAAGTGTCCACACGGGGGCCTAAGGATGGCTTTACGGAAGAATCATTTACCAATATTGCCCTTATTCGAAAAAGGCTCAAGACCGAATTATTAGCGGTTGAAGAATTCACGATTGGAACCCAAACCTCGACTGAAGTTCATCTTTTATATCTCAAGGAAACGATTAAGCCTCATGTACTTAATGAAATCAAGTCAAAACTAAACAGCATTCAAATCCAAGGATTGGTAAGTAGTACCCAGCTTGAAGAAAGTTTGACTAGATTTTCATTCTTTCCATTATTCTCATATACGGGCAGACCTGACTATGCAGCGAATTCAATTCTTCATGGAAAATTCGTGCTGTTAACGAATGGTTCACCTACTGTAATTATTGCGCCAGTGAGCTTTAGCTTCTTATTGAATACTTCGGAAGATGCACATATGGTAAATATCTTTGTTGCTTTTACTAGGTTATTAAGAGTCCTAGGTGTGATGCTTTCCCTGTTTTTACCGGGCTTTTGGATTGCGCTTACTACGTTTCACCAAGATCAAATTCCCTTTACACTGCTTGCAACATTAGTGAATTCGAGACAAGGCGTACCTCTTCCGGCTCCTCTGGAAGCAATTGTGATGCTCATTTTATTTGAGATTTTTCGAGAAGCCGGGATGAGATTACCTACCGCTTATGGCCAGACCTTATCGGTAGTTGGAGGTTTAATTATCGGTCAGGCAGCCATTAGTGCCGGCATTGCAGGCCCAGGTACGATTGTGGTTATAGCCATTTCAGTATTAGCTACCTTTACATTGGTGAACCAGTCATTAGTTAGCGTCGTTAGCTTGCTTCGAATTATTGTACTCTTTATCAGTGGGTTTCTAGGATTGTTTGGTACAATGACATGTCTGCTTTCGCTGGTGCTCTTTATGGTCAATTTACGTTCTTTCGGCACCTACTATCTTTCCCCTTTATCCCCGCTTCACTTGAAGGATTTTTATAAAGTTATTTTCAGAATGCCGTGGGGAAAAGGGAAATTTACAGACAATACGGGAACTAAAGGACGAGATCGATCATGAAATTGATCCGATGCATACTTATGACCGCTCTGCTCTCCACGCTGCTTACAGGTTGTTGGGGATCAAAAGAAATTGAGCATATGATCTATGTGAATACATTAGGAGTCGATTATGTAGATAACAAAGTCGTTGTTTATATTCAAATGGTTAACTTTAGTGGTATTGCGAAGAAAGAGGCGGGTCAGAGCCAGGAACAAAAAACTTTCATTGGAAAAGCCGATGGTGATTCGTTTGATAATGCGATATTCAATTTATATGCTACTAGTCCACAAAGAATTGTCTGGAGCAATGTGAAAACGATCGTATTTAGTGAAGCAGCGCTAAAGAAAACTAGCGTCATCAATCAAGTATTAGATGTATGGGATCGTTATTATGAATTTCGTTACACCGTTTGGACTATGGCGACCAACGAACCCATGGAAAAGGTGCTGAATACCTCTTCAATCGCTGATCTATCGGTGATTTACTCACAACTTAACAGTCCCATGCGAACCTATGAACAGAGCTCGATTATCGCTCCGCTATATCTGTACAAATTTATATGGAAATGGAGAGAGAAGGCCGAAACGGTGCTATTGCCTTATCTTAAGATTGCGCCAGACTGGACCAATAACCAAGCGCCTTCTCCCAATATTAGCATGACAGGGATCTGTTTTCTGCAAAATGATCAATTCCGTGGATGCTTGAAGTCTAAAGATATTTTAGGAGTTCGATGGCTGGAAAAAAAGACACAAAGAACGCCAGTGGTAATCAAAGATGACAAAAAAGTATTAGCTGTGATCGTCATGAACAAAGTTAAATTCTCTATTCGTCCCAAGATGAAGAATGGCAAACCTGTCTTCGATATTAAAGTGTCTATGCAGGGCACACTTCCGGAGTTGAGCGCAAACCTTAATCGAGATGATCTTGAACTGAAAGCAATAAAAGTAATTGACGATCAGATTAGGGAAACTTACTTGAAAGGTTTAGAAATAAATGCCGATGTATATGGACTCTCAGGCATATTCTATCGTAGCCTTCCAAAGGAGTGGAACAAACTGAATGATAAGGGAATCTTACCGCTCGATTCAAGCAGCATCGAAAAGATTGATATCAGAGTGAATCTGACCAGTGGTGGGATATCTAAAATTGAAAATGAATATTCTTATAAGTTTAGGCACTAGAGGCTGACGAACAACTTTTGATTATCAAAGGTTGTTCATTGGCCTCTTTTCTTTCATTAGCTTCCCCCTCAGAAGGAGGAAATCATTGTCACAACGAATTAACAATATATCAAATTCTTTTTAAACTGGTGGGAGGGCTAAGATGCTGTATATAAAGGATTTTTTGTTACAATTACTGTTTGCCCTAACCCCCTTTGTCCTTTATACCATCTACTATCGTGACAAAGCTGAAAATTATTCAAGGCAATTCATTACCATAACCTGTATGATTTGTCTTTTCATGTCGATGTCATTTCCATTTACTGTGGAGGATGGAATTATATTCGACATTCGTTATGTGATCATGTTTTTCGGAATGGTGTATGGTGGTATGACTACTGGAGTTTTTCTTCTCGTTGAATTTTTAACCTATCGCCTGCTTATAGGTGGGCAGGGACTATTTTCAGCGATCATTATTCTTTCCATCACCTTTAGCTTATCTGCGCTTTTATCCAACGTATACCGTCGCCGTTCCGAATACCGAAAACTTATTACATTCGTTGCAGGTTTTAGCTTTTCCGTCATTCCTATAGCTACGATGTTTGTAACGGAATATCAATATTCGATTCAGCATTTAAAGTTTAACATCCTGGTGATGCCAGTACTAAATTTCCTTGGAATTTGGATATTGATTTCTCTTTTTAATAAAGCAGTATCTGATAAGGAATTGTATTTGAGGTATCTACAAAGTGAAAAATCTGAAACGATTGCTCATGTAGCCGCTTCACTAGCCCATGAAGTCCGTAATCCACTTACAGCCGTTATGGGTTTCTTGAAATTATTAAAGGACGATTCTATCACCAGAGAAAAGAGTCAGAAATATATTGCTATTTGTCTTGAAGAAATTAAGCGGACTGAGGTTATTCTTTCTGAGTATCTTTCGATAGCTAAACCAAATCATGCAGTGGTAGAGAAAATTGAACTTGTGCAGCAGATCAACTCGATTGTAGAGATTATGACCCCGTACGCCATTATGAATAACGTCTCTTTGGAAATGCAACATTTGGAGGATAAACTATATATCTCTGCAAATCCTACTGAAATCAAACAACTGTTCATTAATTTTATAAAAAACGCGATTGAAGCTTGCGCTGTTCTCGCAACAGGTAATGTAAACATTCGTATCGAACGTCAATCCGAATATGCAAAAATAACAATCATTGATGATGGAGTCGGGATGAGCAACGAGCAGATGGAGCGACTTGGAATCATTTATTTTTCAACTAAAAGCAAAGGAACAGGATTAGGACTTACCCTTTCTTATCAATTCATCCGTTCGATGAACGGTGATGTAACTGTACGAAGTAAATCAGGAGAAGGAACTGAATTCATTCTCACTTTACCTTTGACTAATTAATATCGGAAAAATGTTCCAACAAAGCAAAAAAGACGCTCAGCTCAAACTTAGCGTTTGAACCGAGCATCCCGCTGAATCATTTAGTTCATAAAATTCAAGTATTGTAAAATTTGTTTAATCATCACCGCTGCCTCAGCACGTGTTGCTGCATCTTGCGGAGCAAATGTTGTTTCTGTTTTACCTTTGATAATTCCTTTGGCTGCTGCTTCTGTTACTGCTTGGGTAGCGTAACCTGAGATGCTAGCTTGATCGGTAAATGGAGTGCGCAATTGAGCTTCTGCTCTATGCTCTCCTTGCACAAGCTGAACAGCGTTCATGATCATCACGACCATTTGCTCTCTCGTAATTCGTGAATCCGGACTGAATTTCGCTTCACCAACGCCTTGAACCAAACCTAGTTTTGCTGCTGTGTTCACATCCTGTGCATACCACGCAGTTGTATTAACATCTGCAAACACATTCGATAGCGACTCTGTCGATAACCCTAGTCCTCTTACCAGTAGTGCTGCAAATTGAGCACGTGTAACTTGGCCTGCTGGTGCAAACGTCCGGTCTGACATTCCGTTAATGATCAGTTTAGAGGCTAAGGTCTCAACATCCTTTAGTGCCCAATGTCCCATCATATCATCGAATGTTTTCTTGTTCTGAACGATCGCGTATACGCCATTTGCTTGACTGAATATGGAGACTTCAGTCTTACCGTTCTTCACGGTGAACACCGATGGCACGAAGCGCATTTGTCCTGTAATCGGATCAAATATAACAGCGGTCGCAGTCGCTGGATCTTGAGTAACGCCATCCATATTTATGACATGTGTCATAAACGGATTTCCAAAGCGTTGAAGCTCTTCTTCTTTATCATTCGATTTTAGAATGACTTTGTACGCGATGATGTCACTTACCCGCTTCAATCCTTGTTCTAATTTGGATTGTTCAAACTTCTGCTCATGCTGTGAAGTCGCTTGATCCATTCGAATGATCAAAGTTGCACCCGTAACTTTAGCTGCTTTCTCAAGTTCTTCACGATTTAGACTGGCAAGCGGAAGTTCATAACTGCCTAAATGGCCTCTTAGTGTTATGATTGTGTCCTTATTCGCTTTCATACTGTTGTACAAGACATCCAATGGCAGATTGACTGCATTCCATGAAATCATTCCCGGAATCTCGATGTCAAGATTAGGACTTCCTGTTGCTTGGTTAAGTGCTTCTAATTTCTTCGCTAAAGCTTCCTTATCAATGTTAATGGTCAGGCTCGTTGTTCCGTTCTGTGCATTTTCATTTTGTAGTTCTATACCAGTTGGCACATAACGATGTGGATCTTCTTTTGTAGGAGGGGTCGATGGTGTAGGTGTAGAACTCGTTGATGTCGTTGGGTTGCCTGGATTTGTTCCTGGGCTTAGAGTAGGCTCTGGGCTGTCATTTTGACCGCTTATCATAATCTCTTTTATTCCGTAAACTGTGGTGTTATCAACGGATGCTGCAACGACTTTCACAACGCCGTTCTTCGCAGCCGTCAACAACCCGTTTGTATTGATGATTGCTTTATCCGCTACAGTTTTTCCATCTGCTTCATAGACCGCCCACGTAACGGTTTTGTTCGTAGCATTAGCCGGTTGGACTTCCGCTTGTAACTGCAGCGTTCCTTTCGTCACTTCAATGGACGACGATGCGCTCGTAATCGAGATGGATTGTACTTTTACATGTTGATTCTTTGATGCCTCGAATACTTGAAGATCTGAATTTAAATCCAATGTTGCTTGTTCTAACTCAGTCTGGGTAGCTGAATCATTGTCAAGCACTTGCTGTGCTTCCATGATCGAATCCAATAATTTCTGTTTTGATCCAATCGGATACTGACTGACGTCCATTCCTTCCAAGGCTACATCATGAATGGCTTGAGCATCTGCGATACGCGCTGCAAGTTGTGCTCTATAAACATCCTCACTTACGATTACATTCGCAACAGCTGGAATCACCGTGCCGTCTACCACTCCACGCACGCTAAAGCTACCCGCTTCGGCATACTGTGAAGGATCGATTACGCCCCATACAACTGATTTATCTTGGGTTGTTCCATCGCTGTACACAGCCGTTACGACTGTTGGCAGCACTGGTGGAATTCCGGTCACCGTAGCTACATTGACTGGCATGATATTTGTAATCACTGGTGCGGCTACACGCACCCATTTCGCATAAAGAGTAATATCATTTGTTGGGACCGTATCAATAGTGAAATCCCATACTGTACTTAGTGCTTCGTCTTTATACCAATTTACAAACTTAAATCCTTCCCGAGTCGGTTCTGCAGGTGCAGTGATTTTCGTTCCGACTTCAGCCCCATACAAGGAAGAAATCGAACTTCCTCCATTACTGTTGAAGTTAATAGTCGTACCGGTATTGAGTTGGGAAACTTTCCACTCATCTTGCCAACTTATCGCAACTCTGCGATTCTCATTATCGAGTTCGAGCGGAAGCCAAACATATCTGGAATCACTCAGATTATTCGGGTACCAGCGATCGGCCATAAAGATAAATTTATTCGGCACGAGAGCGCCATTACCATCCCGATAAGGCAGTACAAATGTGCTTTGACTTCTGAAGGTAGTACCATCATAGTCGTTAACCATAGGATCGCCTTTATATTCCCACGGTCCAAACATTCCTTGAGTGGAGACGTGGTATTCGGCCCGATTAGGGTTCCAACCGGTCAAGCCGGACGAAATCATATAATAAGCACCGTCTTGTTTGAAAATAGCTGGCGCTTCTCTCTTGTAGCTAAATGCTCTCACATAGTGAGTTCCTTCTAAGGTTTCACCCTTCTCATTCTGAGCTGGACCTGTGTAATCATCATTCAACATCATGATCACGGTCGTTACATTTTCTTCGGAAGAATAAACCAAGTAGGCTTTATCATGCGTTGCTTCATTGCCATCTTCATCGACATACAAGGTCATATCTCGAAGCATTCCTTCATTGCCATCTTTATCACCTACATTTGGCAATCGGGATGTGCCAAGATATTTGAATGGTCCCGTCGGCGAATCGCTGACAGCAACACCACCTTCTGCTGTCCAATATTCACCAGCAATCGGCCCGTCTTGATGCCACCACATTACATAAGTGTTGTTCTTCTTGTTGTAGACGACTTTAGGACGCTCGACAACCTTATCCCAGTTGAAATTTTTATACATCTTTTGCTTCTCTTCATTCGAATAATTCACATACAGCGCATTTAACTCAGCGATTCGAGCCGGTGAATTGTGCTTACTGAGTGTATTGTTCGGCGCTTTCATGTTACCTGTGTAATCTTCATCTTTATTTTTAATTTCTACTTTCCTATCCGGATCATATGGTACCCCGCTATTCTTGTACGTTTCAGAATTTTCATCCAGATATAATGGAAGATCATTTCCAGCCGTCACTACATCTTCGCCAAGTTGAGGGTTATTGAAGACAGGCAATACGATGCCTTCATTTTGCCATTTGTACAAATCTTTAGACGAATATGCGTGAACTCCAGTAGGAAGATAACCTTCCGTCTTGTCTTCACCGTACCAGTAATATGTCTTGTTCTTTTCGTTATACAGAATACCTCCGCCATGCGCTTGAATCGGCACACCTTCCGTATCCAGCCATACTTCACCGCTCTTAATGGAACTTCTATTATTTACAGTCAAATAGACGTTATATAAATCGTTTATCTGCTTGGTGTAATGCGAAATGCTTTCTTCGGTTAAATCACTAAGATCACCCATCGTTGTGATTTGCTTTTCTATCGCAGCTTCCACCTTTGGACTAATAGATGACAATGTAAGCAAGTGATCGATTGCTGCTTGTAGTTTACTAGTATCAAAAGTCGCTGTTTGTTTTTGACTTACTGCAATTTCTGCTGTACTGAGTGTGTTACCGTCACCGCCAGTAGTTATAGCCTGAATCGCAATATATCGAGCTTCAACTGATTTGATTGTTGCAGATTGAACACTCGAGCTATAGTCATCAAAAGAGCCATTTGCTGCAAATTTAAAATTGTCGTCCAAATAAGCTTGCGTACCGACAGCGTCAGCAGGTAAATTCTTCAGGTTCGCATTGCTGTAATAGATTTTGAACTGTTTGATGCGGCCATTCGCCTTGTCTAGTCTTGGTGTAACAAGCACCTTCCCAACGTCAGGAACGCTCTCTCCCAGATCTATAACGATATAATCGCCCGATTTGTATTTCCGTCCATTCTTATCCCAGTTAGATTCGTAAAAGGTCGAAATATCGTTATCTACCATTAGACTAGCTGGATTCGCATGATAGGCTTCTGGTGTATAGAAAAGGCTCATTCCCTTAATATTTTGATTACTGTTTTGAATATTGGATATTTCAGTGAAGATAAGACTGGCAAATTTCACGATCTCTTCTTGAGTCGCTGATGCGCTCTTCAGCAAAGTATCAGCTTGAATAAGAATCGCGTCCAGATTCTTGAAGTAAGACTCATCTTTCTCAGAATTTGATTTGAACTTCTCTGCAGCTTGAATTGCGCTGTCTAAGCTGGAGAAATCCACTTTATATCCCTGCTTGTTAAAAATATTGATCTCTGCAGCAGATGCATATTGCTTACCTGCATCGCTTCTCGATTCAAGTGCAGTAAATCTAACATATTTAGCACCCTGTGCATTAAAGGTTGCTGTTTTCTCTGTCTTATCGGCATTCCAAGTTCCTTTTGCAACTACTTTGGTGAATTTATCACCATCGTCACTTACAGAAACTTCGAACTTAGTGATTACACCATTCCAGTCCGCATCCTGTCGTGGCAAATATTGAAGTTTATAGATACTGTTATATGCTTTACCGAGATTATAAGTAATGGAATGCGGAAGTGTAGAATATTCGTTGTTATATGCTGTATGCCATTTAGTCAAAATATCGCCATCAATAGTTTTCTCCGGTCCATCCTCAGATGCGGAATTGTCAGACGTTGCCTTCATCTGGCTTTGTGGGATAAGACCTTGGCCTAAAACGCTATATTCAACGTTCAGCTTGTAAACGATTTGTATGATCTCTTCCTGTGTTACTAAAGTGTTCTTTTGAACAACTTTGGCTTCATCCACCAAATCTTGCAAATGCGATACATTTACATTTACGTTATTAGCTGAGATATAGTCTTCTGCTCTAGAAATTGCATTAGCGAGTAGAGTCGTATCAACTGTGAAATTGGACTTTCTCATAATATTTATCTCTGCAGCCGACGCGTACTTTGCTCCAGACCCATTACTTTCATCTACCTTTAGCCTTACAAACTTCGCTTTTCGCGAAGAAAACGTTGCAGTTTTTTCAGATTTATCGTTCTTCCAGGTTCCTATCGCAACCGGTGTGAAGTTATCGCCATCCAAACTAACTTCAATGGTAAACTTCGTTACGATACCGTTCTCATCTTTATCTTGCCGAGGCAAATAGCTCAGCTTGTAGACATCATCATATTGCGCTCCAAGATCATAAGTAATCGAATGCGGTCCCGCATTATAAGGTTCCCATGTTGTGTGCCAAATCGTCCAATTATTCCCATCCAATGTTCTTTCAGCTTCTTCACCAGACTGAGCACTACTTGCGGTTACCGTCATATCGTTTTGAGGAATAAGTAAGTTGCTTGTAAAAGAAGCTCCATCAATTACGAAAGTTGTAATGGATTTCGCGCTAACCGTCGCTTGCAGCATTTTATCCAAAACAGGAATTTTGCCCTTTTGTACGACATTCTCAGTCGCGGAAGAAACATAAGGCGTTGCATCCCCAGTGACCGTATCGAACTGTGACAAATCTAAAGAAATATTTTGACTGGTTACATTTGGATTTCTATATACAATATGAACTTTATTAGTTGAAGGATCATATGCAGCTAAGGTGTTATCATCATTGTCCCCAATGAAGTTGGAGCCCTGTGGAATAAATTTGCTGAATTGCTGCATGGCGTAATACTTCTTCGTATACCACCATTCTTGCGTGTCGAAATCCGCGTGAAGGAGACCCCAGTTCATGTTCTCCTTATCCTTCTGCATGTTCTTCTCGCTTTCAAACGCTTGCCAAGTAATCCAAGCCTTAGGCTCTAACCAAGTAATGTCTGTCATAATTCTTTCTGCCAATGCTAGTGCTGGCTCGAAATCATCGTGATCGTGCGCAATCCCAGAAGGACCTAAGTCTACTTCAGACATCCATAACGTCTTGCCTGCTTCTTTGGCGGCATCTCTAATCTCGGCACGCTTTGACCCACCGTAGGAGTGGGTATTCATTTTACCAATATTACTTTTTGTTGTCTCATCATAAGAATTCCAGTTACTAACAAAGGTATCCAGGATGGATTCATCCATGGCAGCAATTTGTACAGATTGTAGATTAGCTGCATCCAATTTAGCGCGTGTTGCATTAATGATCTTCATTTGGGAAGCAACATCCCAATGGGAACCCTCTTGCCCTCCTCCAAATCCCCAATAATTCGTACTTGGTTCATTCACTGGTGAAAGATAATTGAAATCGACATTCCATTCTTCTTTAAAATGCTTAACCACTTCTGTCAAATAGTTAGCAAAATTTTCGTACTCATCCGGTTTCAAATTGTCTTTCGACGACTCCCAATGACCAGTCGTACTTCCACTGACCGTCATATAATACGGCGCAGAATTTGAGAATGCTTCCAGAATATTGGCGCCTCGTTCTTTAACCGCCTGCAGCCACCAACGCTGATTAGCATCTTGGGCCCAATCAAATACTCCAGGTGATGGCGAGAATCCGGGCACATCCCCTCCTTGGCGCATCGAATTGTAAGCAGGATTCTCTCCGCCGCCTATATTATATCTGGCAATATTAAAGTTTAATCCGTCTGGAGAATATAGTGCATCAGCCATTGCTTCTTTGACTTTATCGTTCCAACCGCCAGTGATATTACCGAACCAAGCAAGTGAGGTTCCCCATCCTTCCCAAGATTGCTGCATATGGTTTGGATCTAGTTTAATCGTAGTATTCGCTGCATCTACCTTCTGGCCTGTTAAACCCATAAACATAGGTACAACCAAAGAAATAGAAAGAAAAGAAATAAATAACCTTCGTTTAGCTGTAGTGATCATCCAAATTACCCCCTTCTCATAAAAATAATCATAGAAACCACTTCGTAACTATCTTCCGATCAACCTTGCAAACTATTTTTTAGATTCCACACACCTCCTTCATAGAATGTAAACGGTTACAAACATGCATAAATCAACTATTCTATCACTCACAAATAGGATTTGGTTGCCCCAACCTTATCCATTGAGGCAACTGCTATCCGTCTCTAATTATGCTCTACGAATTGTAAATTCAAAATCCAAATCTTTTGATGGATCAATTAGATATTCATCAAGAACTGGCGCTCCCCAGCTGTCATCACCGCCAACGCCCATTTGCCGACCGGCAATCGTAACAACGGTATGATGAATGTTCGGCAGCTCATATTGATGCGTCGCACTCTCCAGCTCCATTGCCGAATATGGCGATATGTTGGCTTCAACAGGGGCTGAGACTGGTGAGGATATTATAATCCCTTGACCAAGATCGTTGGTTATCGATACTTCGCGTACACCTGTACGGTTGCCCGATTCCTGCGGTACCAAATAGGACGATACATTGTCCACCGCATGATTCTGAAAGCGACACAATCTCGCGCCAAAGGAACGGTCAATATAATTTTCTTCTGGTCCATTCGCATACCAATTTAGCTGGTAATAATCCGCTGGTACCTTAAAGGTTAAAGCAAAGAGGGGAAACTTCGGTAAACCCGGCTCTCCATAGTAGCTTGATTTCACCTTTATGCTCCCATCGGAGAACACCGTGTATGTCACACTTACTCGCACTCCCTCTGACACACTCAGTTTATATACATAGGTCACAGTCGCTTGGTCTTCTTCTTCCATAAGCTCGAAGCTTAAGGTTCTTCGGCTCAAACTTGCTGCATACCAAGCGGAAGAGTCGAAATGCATTCCCGCACCCTTGTCGTTATCTGTCATCGCTCTCCAGAAGAGCGGTGCCGGCGGCGAAGAGATCATTTCTCTTCCTGAATATTTAACGGAGATTAATGTACCAGCCTGCTTCGAGAACATTACGGAGAAGTCACGACCGTGAACGCCAATATTTACATCCCCTTCAACTACGCGAAAATCATTCAGGGCAGGAGTTACCTTAGGATGGATGGAGTTCATATCAGTCAATGTGCTCTCCACTTGAAAAACATGCTGTCCAAAAGCGATTTCATAACCAGCGTTCGCCCATAATGAATCTTCCTTGAGCACGAGAGAAACATCTAAACTATACTCACCAGACTGATTAGTCTCTGGTAAATCAAGTTCTACATAACTTTCTTCTCCGGGTTTCACCTGGACGTATACAATACCATGATGGAATTCCCTGCCCTCATAATTCAGACAATAGTTCAATTTATACGCATCCAAGTTAACAAATAAATTCTCATTTCTGATGGTAACGCCGTGGCAATCCGGGGACAGTTTGACGTTCTGATACAGAAATTTCACTTCTTGCATTTTCGGAGACCATCTCCGATCCGCATACACAATTCCGTTTCCGGAGAAGTTATAATCGGTTGAGCGGTCATCAAAGTCTCCACCATAAGCCATGTAGGGCTTGCCATATCGATCATTTTTTACAATAACCTGATCCATGAAGTCCCAGATAAATCCACCCTGGTACATTGGATACTTCTGCTCTAGCTCTGTGTATTTATGCAATCCTCCGACAGAATTACCCATCGCATGCATGTACTCACAGCTAATATATGGCTTTAATGGATTATCTTTTAAATACATTTCAATATCTGCTGCTTTCGCATACATCCTGCTTTCCATATCACTCGCATCATCATAATCCCGGTTATGGAACACCCCTTCGTAATGAACCAACCGCGTAGTGTCCTTCTCTCGAAAATAATTCGCTACATTCCGGATGACTTCTCCGGCAAAAGACTCGTTGCCACAGGACCAAATCAGAATCGATGGATGGTTCTTATCTCTCTCCACCATGGAAATCGCACGATCCATTACGATATCCTGCCATTCAGGCTTACTGCCCGGTATGTTCCAAGACGGTTCTACAATGCCCATTTTTTGCCATGATCCATGCGACTCTAAATTCATCTCGTCAATAACATACACACCGTATTCATCACACAGTTCGTACCAGAGTGTTTCATTTGGATAGTGCGACGTCCGTACAGCGTTGATATTCGCCTGTTTCAAAGTCTTTATATCCCATAACATATCTTCTTTCGTAATGCTGCGACCGAAACGGGAATTAAACTCGTGCCGGTTGACACCTTTGAATACAATACGTTTACCATTTAGATGCATAATCTTATCTATCATCTCGAATTTTCGAAAACCAACCTTTTGCGGCACGACTTCTACAAGATCCCCAGATAAGTTGAAGACAGATACGTAAAGGGTATACAAATGGGGATCTTCTGCACTCCACAGATGAACCTTTGATGCTTCAAGCATCAGCGAAACACTATCACCTGAAACACCTGTCTCACCACGAACTACAAGATTTCCTGCTTTATCCTTAAGCTCTAAAAGAACTTTCGAAGCTGGCCCACCCATCATCTGCAAATCAGCTATCAGCGTTCCCTGCTCAAAATTCTCATCCAGATCAGTTTGAACGTGGAGATCCCGCACATGAACATTCGGCACAGTGTATAGATACACGTCACGAAAAATTCCGGAAAAGCGCCAGAAATCCTGATCCTCCAACCAACTTCCGGTACTGCGCTGATACACCTCAACCGCAAGCTTATTCTCACCTGCCGTCAAGTACGGTGTCAGATCAAATTCACTAGGCGTAAAGCTATCCTCGCTATAGCCAATAAATTCCCCATTTAGCCAGATATAAAAAGCAGATTCAACTCCCTGAAAAGAGATATACACTGGACGTTGCTCCCAGCCCGCAGGCACTTCAAAATATTTCACATAGCTGCCTACTGGATTGTGATCTTCGGATATCATCGGAGGTCTAAGATGCTCATGACCATCCCATGGATACATCGTATTCACGTACTGAGGCTGCCCAAAGCCCTGAAGCTGGATATGCCCAGGAACCTCAATATCATCCCATCCTCTACAGGACACGTTCTCCTTATAAAAATGCGCCTGTCGTTCCATAGCATTGTGAGCATAGCTAAATTTCCAGCTTCCGTTCAGGCTATAGCGCCAATGCATTTCTCCGAGTCCTTCAGCTTCAAGTTCCGTCTCGTAATACCGATGATCGGAGTGCGCGTGTGTTCTGCCTACTGCATAAATGGAAGGGTCTGACAACCATTCCAGACTTGGAGCGACGCCCCGTTCAACCTGCTGCTTCATCTAAATTTTCCTCCTTCTGCTGTAAAATGATCGCTAACTTATTTAACTGAACCCGTCATTCCAGCCACAAATTGTTTTTGCATCATGAAGAATACAAGTGCAGTCGGCAGCGTCGTAATGACAATCGCGGACATAATTAGACCATAGTCAGGCGCATAACCCGATCCAAGATTTGAGATTAAGAGTGGCACGGTCATATTTTCTTGCGATTGCAATACGATCAGCGGCCACAGATAATTGTTCCAGCTGTTTAAGAATGTGATAATCGCAGCGGCAGCGTAAGTTGATTTCATCGTCGGCATATAAATGCGGAAGAATAAACCGAATTCAGATAAGCCATCGATGCGACCGGCCTCCATCATTTCCTTAGGAAACATTTTTGTGTTTTGACGGAAAAAGAAAATTAGGAATGCTGTTGTAAATGTTGGCAGAATAACTGCTGCTGCTGTATCAATGCCAAGAAATGGGACAACGCTTGATACTTTGGCGAACATTTGAAATAGAGGTACCATGATCGCCGCAAATGGAATCATCATTGAAGCTAGCAAAATATTAAATACGATGTCTTTACTCCGGCTGCGGTACATTTCAAAACCATATCCAGCCGCCGATGCAACCAGCAATGAAAGCACAGTAGTCACCACTGAGATTTTTGCGGAGTTCCAAAGGGCTTGCCACATATCCACGGAATTGAACAGATTGTCAATATTTTTAAAGAGATGCGCACCTGGCAGTAATGTCCCTTTAGTTACATCAACCGACTGATTCGTGGCACTAATAACCATCCAGATAAATGGAAAGATAGAGATCAGCGCAGCGATGATTAGAAATAGGTAAGTAAACATGCGTTTAGTTTTCATTATCTCTTGTCTCCTCCTACTTTGTTCTGAATTAGCGTCAGAATGAGTACCATTACAACAATCGAGTAGGAGACGGTTGCAGCGTATCCAAAGTCAGGGGTGTATTCAAAAGAAAGGTTATAAATATATTGGGAAATCGACATGGTTGCATTGCCGGGTCCACCTTTCGTGATGTTAACCACCTCATCAAACAACTGAAGGGTTCCAATGGTCGATGTTATCGTCGTAAACAAAATAATCGGCTTCAATAGAGGAATTGTAATTTTGAAAAACTGAGTAAATGCACTGGCGCCATCAATGTGAGCTGCTTCATAAATAGATTTGTCTACATTTTGCAGGGATGATAAATAGAAAATCATATTATAGCCAGTAAAGCGCCAAGTGATGGCAATGATGATCGTAACTTTGGCCCAGAAGGGGTCTGTAATCCATTGAATCGGTTCGCTGATTAGATGTAAACTCACTAGAGACTTATTGATGATTCCTTCGGCTCCAAACATGTACTTGAAAACAACGGAATATGCTACAAGCGAGGTTACCGTCGGCAGAAATATGGCCGTTCTGAAAAATCCCTTGAATTTCAGTCTTTCATCATTTAGCAGGACGGCGATGAAGAGCGCCAATATCAGCATCACTGGGACCTGAATAATCAAGTAAATAAATGTGTTTTTGACTGCTGTAAGAAACGTGGTATCGCTAAACAGTCGAATATAATTATCAAACCCGGTAAAATGAAGATTGCTACCTCTACCCGTCTTAAAAGATAGAATTAAAGCTTGGATCATTGGATAAAAATAGAAAATACTGATCATAATGACCGGCACAAGGACGAATAACCAGCCAGTCAGATGGATCTGCCGTGACCCTTTTGAACGCTTATGTTTTTGCGGGCTTAACCCTGTCTTTATAGTTTCCACTCCACTCCGCACCCTTCTGTCTTATATATTAGAGATGAAAGCCCCTGCTACCTATCCTTCTGTAGAAATCCAATTTACAGGAGAAGAAGGAGCAAGGGCATCGGTTGTACAGCCTAAGTGCGATTATCGAATTTGAGTGTCCGCTTGCTTCTGCGCATCTTTCAGAACAGTATCTACATCTTTGCCACCTAGATAAGATTGTACTGCTACAACCATAATGTCCTCGATGGCGTAAGTGTTCATGCCATAGTTGACGTTAGGAATTTGCTCGGTCCATGCTGCAAAGTCTGATACGACCTTTTGGCCTTTGAAAAATTCATCCGCAGCTGAGTATGCTTCGCCGCTCGCCGCAGCTTTCAAGGTGCCGATAACACCTACTTTAGTATTTAACGTCTGATACAGCTCAGCATCAGAGGCAAAAGTCTTAGATAGGAACTCTGCTGCTGCTTCTTTGCCATCTACATTCATGACGTACCAGGAACTGCCTCCAAGGTTGGATGCGTGGACAGAGCCTTCAGTTGCACCTAACTTAGGCAGTGGAGCTACTGCCCATTTACCAGATTGGGAAGCTTCTGCTTTAATCGAAGGTGTAATCCAGTTACCTGTAGGTACACTAGCCACTTCCCCGCCATTGAATGCGCCTACAAACTGGCTCCAGTCTGAAATCACTTTTACAATACCGGAATCCATCATTTCTTTGTATATTACCAGTGCCTCTTTCAAAGCAGGGTTGCCTTCTATGGTCGGTGTCTGACCATCATCTCCGGTATACCATGCGCCCGTCGATTGAATCATCACTCGAATAAGTCCAAGATCGTTTGGATCAAGTGTTAGCATGCTTTTGCCGGTTTTCTCTTTTACAGCTTTACCGATCTCGATATATTGCTTCCAGTCGATATCCTGTAATGCATCCAGGCTGTAGCCTGCTTGCTCGAGATAATCTGTCCGTATATACATACCAGTTACGCCGGAGTCAAACGGAACACCGTATTGTTTGCCTTCTACACTGGTAGGGCCAATCTTATAATCCGCAAAGTCAGCTGCCTTTACAACATCCGTCAATTCATAAAAAGAATCCGGATACGCTTGTAAGAAGCTCTGAGCACGATAATCTTCGATCAATACAATGTTAGGCAAACCCTTTGTGGAACCAGAGTTTAATCCTGTATTCAGCTTTTGAACGATATCAGCTTGCGCGTTCTCAACAACGTTAACCGTTACGTCCGGATTAACTTTTGCATAAGCATCTTTGGCAACATTCATAGCAGCAATGTTAAACGCCGGGTCCCAAGCCCAAACTGTAATCTCTTTTGGCTTGCTGCTACCTTCGGCTCCGGAGTTACCAGAGTTGCTCGTTTCATTTTTTGTTCCACCTGTGGAACATGCCGACAGTAGAACCACACTAGCCAGCATTACGGATAATAATTTCTTCACTACGTAAACCCCCTTATAATCTGTAAAATAATAAAGATGGAAGCGTTTTCCTGAGTACGCTTCCATCTTATCATCTTGTATCCGTTTTCTTTGGCAGTATCTTTATTAGCTTTGGTGTTATTATTGGGTCCTGTTGTGTCACGCTTATCGACTCTGGTATTATTTTTAGGTTCTTGTAAAATCTTTGGCATTCACCAATGGAAGCGTAATCTTGATGTTCGTACCTTCATGCCGTTTACTTGAAATGTTAATCCCGTAGCTCTCTCCGTACAACAATTTGATTCTGTCATCTACATTTCGTATACCGATCCCGGAGAACAATTGACGTTTATGCTTCGATGCTGGTAGCTGCTCCTCCTTCATCAAATCCGGATCAAGATCCATCCCATCGCCATTATCTACAACTTCACATACAAGTTGATCTTCCTGAACGGCAATCATGATGAGAATCCTTCCCTCATCTTTAAGATTGAATGCATGGAAGAATGCATTCTCTATAAAAGGTTGAAGAATTAGCTTCGGCATATGATAATCCAAGCTCTCGGGCTCCACAAAGAAATTCACACGGATCTTCTCACCATACCTTACATGATTGATGTATACATAATGCTCCAGCGACTCTAATTCTTGACGAACAGGTATGGTAGAGTGAACATCACTGACTGTATTCTGCAGAAGTGAGATTAGAGCGTTTATCGTTCCAGCTGCTTTTTCCTTGTCACCCTGCTGCACCAAAAATTTGATTGAAGCCAGCGTATTGTATAAGAAATGGGGATTGATCTGCATTTGAAGAGCGGCGAGCTCTGCATTACGCTGCTGCTTCTGGGTCTCCATCAATCGATCAACATAATCTTGTAGTGAATCAAGCATAAAATTGAAGGCGCTTCCCAGCTCCTTAACTTCATAACTACTATTGGCGACATCTACATGATTATCAAACTCACCTGTAGGGATACTAGACATCTGTTCAACGAGAACACGTAGAGACTTCGTCATTGTTCGGGTAATTAAAAATACAATAATAAGCGATATCGCAACGATAGCCATGATCGTCAAGGTTACTGCTTTGGCATTTACCATCTGTCCGATCACGGCGTTCTTATCGATGAGATTCACCAAATAAAAATCAAATTCAGGTAAGTATTCAGAAAACACAATTCGTTCATTCCCCATAAAATAGGTGGATTCACCATCTTTTCCGCCACCTTGCACTTCTTGCAGCAATTGCTTATCGAGGACCCCAATCATCTCAGTCTTGCTACTGGATACAATTAACCCCTTCTCATTTAGCAGTACAACATCATTACCTTCACTCGTAAAGTTAGCATAAAAGGGCTTGAAATCGCGATCACTAATGGCTACGTACATGGTGCCATAGATTCTACCAGTCGAATGATCAAATAAAGCTTTGGAAGCCACCAACATAGGTTCTTTTCCGTTCGCTTTATTATCCCTTAGATCGAGCTGGTACAAGATTTGCTCAGGATGGGCTTTGGTCTCCTTCGTAATCGGATGATCCTTCAGTTCCTCGGCGGAAATGGACCAATACCAAGGATCAGTTGAATAACTCCTGCCATTCACGCCCACAATCATGATCCCAACATCAAAAGCACTGAGGTTAGAACGTATTGCCCGCATGCCTTCTGTCATTTGATATGTTTTGATGGCGAGGTTTACTGTGTCCGTCTCTCCGCTAGATAAGTAGTTTCGAATGGCTTCATTCTGAGCCATCATAGTGGCACCAGTGGCTACAACATTGTTGTAAGATTCCAGGTTTGTCTTCATCTGGTTCAGAAGTTTACCGTTGGTTATGCTGAAGGTCTGCAGAAATAATTTTTCTGACATGCTGATGGTAATAGACAACGTCAGGAGCGATACTGTAACGATGCTAATAAGTGTAACGAGAAATAACTTGAGGAATAGCCCCTGCTTTCTAATCTTATTCTTGATGTTTTTAATCATGCTCCTCTACATCCCGTCTCCGGTACCGGCTTGGAGAAATGCCCGTCTGCTTTTTAAATACCTTGGTAAAATAACTCTGATCTGAATAACCCACGCTGGCACTGATATCGGAAATAGAATGTTCTGTTGTCTCAAGTAGCTCCATAGCTTTTTCCAATCGAACTTTGTTTAAGTACTCACTAAACCCTTCACCATTATGAGCAGTAAAATAGCTGGATAGATAAGAAGCGTTAAAATGGAACTGCTTCGCTACCTCTGTAAGCGTGATTGGATCTGCATAATGTTCCTGAATATAATCAATTAGCATTGTCATATTTGGATTAACTGATGTATTCGTCTCTCCTATAGTGCGCTCAACTTCTCGAATGAACGCTTCAGCAACAGCTATTGCATCCCCTGCATACAACGCTTCATCTATTCTTCGGAAGTAATCGTATTTAGCTTCCTCCAGCCCACCGATTTCATACTTCATTTTTCCAAGTGTGGTCGCTACGTTGAATATAAAGTTCCCCAATAACGATTTGAATTCGAAAATGTCGATGCGATAATCCATCGAACGCAGATGAACATTTTCAAGAAAAGCTGTGAATGCCTTCTGGTATTGCTTACGTCTAAGCTGTTCCATTAATTCTCCGATGTCTAATTCTTGGTACGCCCCTGGAAGACCCGGTAAATGATCATTTTCTATTAGGTTTCGTTCCGGCAAATAGAAACTGTAACGTGCAAGCTTTAAATAATTGTCACGGTAAATCTCACCAAGTCTTTTAAATTCCATAAAGCTCTGACTAATAATAAAATGCGATTCTCTTGCCCCTTGCACCATTTCGGAGACCAGGTATCTAAGCTCAATTACAAGTTCGTCCCATGGCTCCGGATTAGCATTAAGTAAATAAATAACCGAATCGTTGACAAACTTTAGCCGAATAAACACAACATCGTCCAAAGCTAACTTTTGTATTCCTCTTTCGATTTCATTTGCGAACGTTAACTTATCACTAGAGTCTTTAATATGTCTCATATCCGTTCCGAAAAACGCGAACTGTCTGTAAGGAAACATCGATTGAAGCAATGTGGGCTCAACCATAGACTCATAACCTGTCATTAGCTTCTCGATGACTAGCAAAAGCTGTTTTTCCCCAGCATTGGAACCTTGATCAGTCGTCTTCATTCCTGTCATTTTGGCAGTAACTTTATTTAAGATAGACAACAGGTAATCGGCTTCTAGCTTAGGCTTTAGAATGTAGTCCGCAACACCACTCTGAAATGTGGATCGAACGTAATCGTATTCACTGAAACTGCTTAAGACGATGATTTCAATGTGAGGGTACTTCTCCTTTACAATCTTGACCAGTTTCTCACCGCCCATAACAGGCATTACGATATCTGTAAGTATGATATGAGGACTGACCTCGTCGATCATATTTAGTGCTTCAAGACCGTTAGAGGCCTCACCGACGATTCGATACCCTTCTTGTTCCCAATCCCAAAGATGTTTAATTCCCTGTCTAACCAGCATTTCGTCATCCACAATCATAATCTTAAATATTGGTTTCATATCTGCCCCCTTGCAGCTGTTAAAAAGTCATACCAATGATCAGAACGCCGTTCCTTCATTCTATCGAAGCATTGGATGTAACCGTTTTCTATTTATCTGTTACTGTTCAATCCATCCTACTTGGAGCGACCTCCTATACAAAAAAGCCTTGAGACTTACATGAATTTGTTTAAACCAAATAATAGTCCTCGCCAGCAATTATGGTCAAGTCCCCTTTTTCAAATCAAATTCTAAGCACAAGTTAATTCATTTGAATCACAATAATGATATATCGATTATCAATAAATTAATATTGATTTACGAGTTTGATTTGTGTATTATAGGGTTATTAAGAAAAGGAGAATGTCATATGAAAAAGAAATATCTATTAGCAGCTTCACCATTATTATTAAGCATCATCAGTTTAATGATCTCACGTATGGTCGGTTCAAGCGTGGGACCGGATGGAATCTTGCATGAGCCGGTTTTTTTCTTAATTCCGCTTAGTTACCTATTTTTTCTCTGCAGTATTGTAGCATTCCTATTCGTAGGTCTCGGGTCAGTCGTCAATAATAGAAAAAAAATTTCGTAATAGCGTTGTGTCGGGACATTAACGGTTATAGCAAAAAGAAAGAAGCCGCAATATTTCGCGGCTTCTTCTGCGTTAGATGTTCATTTTAAATTTGACATAGACTCTATAAACTCAACTTCTGCTGGAGCAAAACTACCAGCTCTTCAGCTGTATCCCAAACGATAGGACGGATATTTTTCACTTGTACGAAAAGATCATTAGCATCGCTGCTGTTTACAGTCCAAATTACTGGAATGTTCAACCCGAGTGCATATCCTGCAGTAAAATACACTTCAGGGGATTGGCCGGTTAAATCAGCGATAATCAGTTTGCTCTCTTCTATAAGCTCCAAGGAATACGGTTCACGGTTTTGCGTTGACGTATGCCTTAGTAGCCGTGGAATATAACCAAACTGCTCGATTTTAGGAAGCAGCTTATCCACCCACTCCGTGTGCAAATCCTCCGCATCTGACAATAGAACGATACAGGGTTTTAATTTTTTGCCTCCTGCGATTGCGGCAGCTTCATTCCATCCCTCGTCCGTCAGCTTAAAGGTCATGCCCTCCCTGATCATAAACTGCTCGTTTATCAGCTTATCTATGATATATACCAGTTCTTGCAGATTAGGTGAATACGTTAGGTTATAGCTACTGGAGAGTGGCTGAATAACAACGGATTCCCCTGGGGCTTCAGAATGTCTGTATAAGTATTGCAGTAAACGGTTGCCTTTATCTTCAATCGTCACTGGAATTTTCGAGGAATTTACAATGGATTCTAAATCACCGGCCGATAAACTGACCTTCTCTCCACGATCTGTCAGCTCCCGTATATAAGCCGATACTACATGAAACATATCGCGTTTCTTTGAATGCGCAAGAGAATTTATAGGCTCATAGCTGTCTCTCAATAAGCTATAGAACCCGTCAGGAGAACAATTACAGCCTAAATATCTATCGTAATCGCCTTCCGATGTAATGGATACCATCTCATCACAGAACAAGCAGTATTTCTTAATCATTACAACTCATCACCTCTTATTTATTGATATCCCCTTACCTTACCAAGAATATCTTAAAAAGTAGACAAGAAGATATTTCCTATTAGCACTGAACCTAGAAATTCAATATCATGAATGCCCACAAAAAGATACGGATTTGGCCGTTTCTTTTTATGATCCGGTGAGTATTTTTTTTGTTTTTGATATGCTCATTTAAAGCAGTTGACATTATTATTTTTATATAAATAGTGAAAAAAATCATATTGACTCATTATTTTATATTAAAGTATATTCTTAGCAAATGAACCATTATTTATTTATATTTAATCTATTTACTTTTGAAGATAGATTTTTCAGATTCTATTACATGATATGCAGTACATTTACCGATTTAGGAGGTGATTAAATTGAATACATAAAACTTTTTTAAAATTGGACAGGCCGCAATTAAATTAAATTGAAGAAGGAGTGTATTTTCATGAAACGATCTCTCATTCGCTACGGTTTGAAAACGATTTTGGCACTTGTGTTAGTTGTATCTGCATCATCACTCGCACTAACTTCAACGACGCACGCTGGAGTGCCAATCCCTCTCAGAATTATCAATGAACACAGCAATAACGTGCTGTCAGTCAGCGGAGCGGATTCACAAGCGGACGGTGCGCTTATCGTACAATACATCGATCAAGGATTAGATTATCAGAAATGGTATCTCGAAACTGCAGAGAACGGATATTATAATTTCAGAAACATAGCTAGCGGAGATTTATTGGATGTCAACGGATCATCATCATCCGATGGGGCCAGTGTTATTCAATGGCCGAGCAATACCGGGTGGAACCAACAGTGGGAACTTATTCCGACTGGTGAAAAAAACTCGTATAAAATTAAAAACCGGGCCAGTGGCAAGTTATTAGATATATCGGGACAAGATAAAACCAGCGGTGCGCAGGCCATTCAATGGAGCGATAACGGCGGTCACAATCAGCACTGGTATATAGAATATATACGGAAAAATTAAGCTATTGCCGAATACAAGAAATGACGGTGCTGGGATAACATCCCGAGCACCGCCATTTCCTAATTTAACATTTTTTTGGATTGTCATTCCTTTTGATAGCGGAACCAATCATAATATGCGATTGTTCGGTTGGTTGAGTAGTTATACATTCCAAAGAACACTCCGGTAAATCCGCCTGCCACTTCTGTAGAGATCAAGTGCGTCTCCGCTTCACCAAGTGGATGCCATAACTGATCTTCACCTCGATAAAAGAACAAATATTTCTCAGGTAATGCTTGAATCCTCAATTCTACGACTGTGCCTTCAAATGGAGAAGAATATTTCACATCACTTATGCTACCCACTTGTCTTCGCAGCGTAATCACATTTTCACCCTCTACCTGGGTTAGCCCGATTGCGTAGTGATACATCCGATCCATAAACACAACAAGACCTGCTTCATCACCATCTAGTGGGTTGAATTCCATTTTAGTAGAGATTTCACAATCCAAGTGGCGCTGTCTACAGCCAATAAATGCAGGCGTTCCCTGTTCGCTTAATCTCACATCCGCTCCATATAATGCTAGCCACCCTGGTCGCTCTTGCAAAGACCAATCGACTTTTTTAGCATTGCGGATAAAGTTCCAGCTCATTCTTAAATCAGATCGATTAAAATCATCGGTCTCAGGCTCATTTTCCCATAGCACTGGTGGTGGAGTGTCAGCTTCCATTTCTAATCCAACAACACCGTGATCTCCAATCATCGGCCATCCATCTTCACTCCAATGGACCGGAGCAAGGAATGTCTCTCTACCAAGATGATGTCGATATGGATATCCTACTGGTCGTATCCCTAACAATACCGCCCACCAGCTGCCATCCTGTGCTTCTACCAGATCGCCATGTCCCGTAGCTTGAATAGGGTAATCCGAGCTCCGGTGAGTCAAAATGGGATTCCAGGGAGAGGATTCAAAGGGTCCATAGGGTGATTTACTTCTTGCTATGGTCTCCATATGTCCATATTCTGTCCCGCCTTCAGCACACATTAAATAATAGTAGCCATTTATATTATAAAGATGTGGTCCTTCAGGAAATTTACCGCCACTGCCTGTCCATATTAAGCGAGAATCGCTCAGCTTATTGCCCGTTTCAATATCAATCTCACATTGGTAGATTCCCATACCATCTTTGGTGCCAGTGCTTGTAAAATACACTTTTCCACCGTCAAAAAATAAGGAGGGATCAATCCCTTCCTGATCCACGTAAATAGGATCCGACCACTCACCTGCTGGGTCTACCGTCCAAACGTAGAAGTGTCCACCGCTATCCTGATTTGTCGTCACCATGTAGAATCGACCGTTATGATGACGAATGGTTGGTGCCCACACCCCTCCAGACACGACCGATGTATCAAATTGAAGCTGGGAATCACGCGTTAAGCAATATCCGAGCTGCTTCCAATGGACTAAATCTTTACTATGCCAAATGGGGATTCCCGGAGAGTAAGCAAATGAACTGTTTACCAAAAAGTAATCCTCGCCTACTCTGCAAATGCTTGGATCTGGATAAAAACCTGGTAATATCGGATTGTTATATTTCATGAAGCATTCTCCTTTTATTGAACATTTGCATCTATGTCAAGGATTATACTCCACTAGCTAAACGATAAACCTTGATTATCCAGTCGTAAAATAGCATGATATAGACATTCATCTAGACATTCTTTTGGAGGGTTACGGATTGAGCGAATTTTATTTAAATTGGTTTACATCAGATCAGAAATTCCCATTTTTTATTCAATACGGCTTCCACGACAATGATACTGACCTTCATAGACATGTGGACTTTTCAGAGCTCGTAATTGTCTTGAGTGGTACTGCTACTCATATTGTGAATACCGAAGAATCATTCATCAAAAAGGGGAATGTCTTTGTTATTAATGGTTCAACCCCGCATGCTTTTAAAGATCCTCAGGATTTTAAGATCTGTAATATTATGTACAAGCCTGAAATGCTGTCGACAGCTGGATCAGATCTGCGAACTTCGAACGGCTTTCAGGCGCTGTTTGTATTGGAGCCGTTGTATCGTCATAAACACGCCTACACAAGTAAACTAAGCTTGCCAATTCCCATGCTGGAATTTGTCACTACACTCATTGCCGGTATGATTGAAGAATATAGCCACAAACTTCAAGGATATCAGACTTTGCTCGTCTCACGATTTATGGAGCTGGTTGTCTATTTATCAAGGCATTATGAAAAACAGGATAAAGGCAGCCTGGATAATCACCTAATACATTTAGCGAAGTCGCTCTCTTTTATGGAAGACCATTATCTTGAAGCGTTGTCGCTGGATCAAATCGCCGCACACTCAGGGGTATCCGTTAGACATTTAAACCGGATCTTTCGCTCTTACTATCATACGACTCCTATCTCCTATCTCCATCGATTGCGTCTGGAACGGGCTTGCAGCTTGTTGAAGCATTCTGACTTCAGTATTACTCAGATCTCACATGAAAGCGGGTTTAGCGATAGCAATTACTTTACACGACAATTCACCAAAACCTACGGTATGTCTCCCAAAGCTTATCGGAAGAATCTATAAAAGAACATCCTTAACACAACAATAAGCCCTCAAAAGAGGACTTATTGTTTACTCAATCGTTCAATTTTTGCATCCATCCGTTCCATTACTCTGTTCATCTCTTCCATTCTAGATAAAAGCTGCTTCCGCTGATCAATCAAGAGTTCTACTCTAGCATGATTAGCCTCATCGCCCTGTCTATACAGCTCGACATACTTAATCAAGATTTCAACAGGAAGCCCAATGCCTCGCATACACTTGATATGTTCAATCCACCTGCAGTCTTCTTCCGAATAATCTCTATTTCCACTTTTATTGCGATTCACGTGTGGAATAATACCGATGCGTTCATAATAGCGGAGCGTATCCGGCGTAAGATTAAATTTTTCACTTACTTCTGTAATGGTCATACTTTCATTATCCTCCGATCCTCAATATTAATTAAAACCAATGATTGGATGCGGTGTATAGGGTTCTTCCAAGAACGTAATTTCTTGAGGTGTTAACGTAATGGATAACGCTCCTACAGCATCTTCGAGATGAGACATTTTCGTAGCACCAATAATTGGAGCAGTTACCGGTTCTTTTTGAAGCAACCATGCAAGAGCAATATGAATCCGCGGAACACCATGCTTTTCGGCAATTGCAGCTACCCGCTCCACAACTAAACGATCAGCATCTGCAGTTCCATCATATTTGGATTTTTGTATTTGATCGGTCTCTGAACGATGTGTTGATACTGTCCAGTCGCGAGTTAATCTACCGGAGGCCAACGGACTATATGGAATAACACCAATTTTTTCTTCCTTACAAAGTGGTAACATCTCGCGCTCTTCTTCACGGTAGATAAGGTTGAGGTGATTCTGCATGGATACAAACCGGGTCCAGCCATTCTTCTCCGCTACATATAAAGCTTTCTGAAATTGCCAAGCATACATTGCAGAAGCACCAATATATCTTGCCTTTCCCGCCTTAACCACATCATGAAGTGCCTCCATCGTTTCCTCGATAGGTGTGTGATAATCCCAGCGATGAATCTGGTACAAATCCACATAGTCTGTTCCCAATCTTTTTAGACTCTTATCGATTTCACTCATAATTGCTTTTCGGGAAAGTCCGGCACCATTGGGTCCTTCATGCATACGATTATAAACTTTAGTGGCGAGGACAATTTCATCTCGATTAGCATAATCCTTGAGTGCCCGTCCAAGAATCTCCTCACTCGTTCCGTCAGAATACACATTAGCCGTATCAAAAAAGTTAATTCCGAGCTCTAGAGCTTTTTTTATGATCAGCCGACTCTGCTCCTCATCAAGCACCCACTGATGGATCCAGCGTTCTGCTACCCCAAAGCTCATACAGCCAAGACACAGCCGGGATACTTCTAAGCCAGTATTGCCAAGTTTCACATAGTCCATTTACAATGACTCCTCTCTTTCAATAGAAGGTAAGGTTCACTAGCAGTTATCTGTTATTATTTCACTTGGAGTTCACTCCAAGTCAAGCTATTTATAAAGTTGACTGCTTTTAACGCTGTTCACTCGCCCTTTTCCGAAGGAATTGTGTCGTTAAGTTCTTTGTTCCATAGAATAGCTTAATGATGTTTCTAGAGTTCTACTTGGCCAAAAGAGGTGAAACGATGAGTTTTTCTGTGAACGGGGGAACGCCCTCTGGATATTACCGGAGCATCTTGGAACTTGAAGCAGAATGGGGACAAAAAAGAACTATCCATAAAGCTGGACAGGTTATTCCCTTTGATTTCGGTAGGGCTGCCCATTTCATTGCTCCTAAAAGCACTGAATCGAGCATTCATCCTGCACTGACACCTTATTGTTTACAGCCTATTGGCGGATACGTAGCCACTATCTCGAGTGGAAGGGTATGGGGAGAATCTGGTGCTGTTCTATCTCCGGAAGGAAAGCTGATCTTTGATCTGTCACAGGAATATGACGCCATGCAAAATAGAATGCTAGAAGCAGAGGAACACCCTGTATTCCACCAGTGGAATGATCCAAAACTTCAATATTTAGAAGGAACTGTGGCTGTGTTGACGTTTTGCGGAAGCTATAACTATTTCCACTGGTTGTATGATGTGCTCCCTAGGTTGGCGATGCTCAAAATGAGTGGAATTCCTTATACCTCCATCCTCATGAATCCAAATCCATATGGACCATTTGTGGAACAAACCTGGGCTATGCTCGGGATATCAGAGTCTTCAGTAATCCGGACAAATCCTGAAGCTTTCTTTGAAGCTGATCAGCTACTTATCCCTTCTTTGATGATGAATTCCCACTATCCCCCGTGGACCACGGATACGCTACGTAAATTATTACTACCTCATAGGGAATCAACACTCGCTACACCTGAGCGCATTTATATTTCTCGAAACAAAGCAAGCACCAGGCGCTTGGTCAATGAAGAGGAAGTTATACGCTGCCTTGAAGAATATAGCATTCAACCTATTCACCTTGAGGATTGGACGGTTGCACAGCAAATCCAGTTATTCGCTTCGGCTAAGCTAATCTTGGGAGCGCATGGCGCTGGACTGGCCAATTTGGCGTTTTGTCAACCTGGAACACAAGTTATCGAAATTGTTCATAAACAGCATGTCGTTCCAACGTATTGGATGATCAGCAACCATAACGCTCTTGATTATTACATGATGTATGGTCAAGGCTGGCCAGATCCTGCTATTCGTTTTCCGGGATTCGAAGATATCTATGTGGATATGGATCGTCTGAAGCAGATTTTGCATTTGGCAGGATCGGTTACAGGAATTTATAGCTCCATTATCGGAAATCCGATAGATCCACAAAGCACCGCCTGATAAATTCTTCAGGCGGTGCTTCGCTTTTATTTTTCCGCAGAACGGTTCTTATTTCCGGTAATTTTTCGTTCTTTCATCCTCTATAACACCATTCCAATTCATTCCAAAGGCAAAATCATATACATGTCCTTCTGAATCCACATGACATTCCATGTCACGCGCCACATCTTCCAGCTGCTCTTCTACCGTTTGCATACCTGATGGCATTTGTACTGGAAGCAATCCAGAAGGCTCCTCCGCACCCGTTAAAACCTCCATAAGTGCTTGATCCTGCAACCCAAAGTTAACAAGGATAACATCAGCCTCTCCCTCAAATTCTGCAACAACCGAAGGATTGGACAGCAACATTGACACAATTACCGGTTTGTCTTTCATCAGCTTGCGAGCTTCCAGGACATGATCCAGATCGCTCTCATTATGCGTAACAACGGTTTTTCCTTTATAAGAACGGTTAAGTACATCGTTATCCCGCGCATCTCCAGCTAAGCTCTGCTCCCGAGCATGTTCCGCAGTGTACGGTCTATACTGCAAGCTGATCGGCACGTAGCCGTTACCGCCTTGATCAGAATCTTCCTGACTAAAGCCTACTCCTGATTTGGGACTGCTTATGATGACGAGAGCAAAGTCTGCTTTATCCGGCTGATCTGTCACATGATAATATTTAGACACAACCTCCAGGTTCACCGGATATTCTGTCTTTTCGGGCGTTGGGTTGCCGAACCAATCCTTTCCTGCTGGAGTATAACGCTTCGGAATAAATACGGTTTGTTTCGCTACCAACGGCAATACCCGATTTTTGTTCTTCAGCAGCACGATCGACTTCAGCTGTGCATCATAGCCTGATTGCATAAACGCCGGATTCCCAACAATCTGAGCGCTCGCCTCAGGCTTTAAATACGGGTTCTCGAAGAGACCCAGACGGAAAATATTAAGTAGAAGCCGAACAGCTGACCGCTCAAAGCGATTCCGCATCCATACCTCTCCATGCTCAGCTACTCCCATTCGGTATGCTTCAAGGACTGGCTCCATCTCATTGTTGCCGCCGAATTGGTCAACGCCTGCCATCAAGAGCTTGTAATGCCGTTCTGCGACGGACATACCCTCCACTCCCCAAGGTTTACCACTGAGAAAGGAATCCTTACTATCTGATTCGTCTGCTGTAATGAGCCAATCTGTGCACACAACACCATCGTAACCGTATTTTTCCCGAAGCAGATCGGTAATAAGATAGGAATTATAAGAATTTCCGACATTCTCCCCGTTCAACTGATCTTGATCTGTAGAAATTGTGTAATATGGCATGACAGCTGAAGACTGCTTGGTTGGGCCATCCAGCTTAAAAGCTCCTTCTGTAAAAGGAATAAGATGTTCTTCAAAGTTACCGCCCGGATAGACGGCATACTTGCCGCAAGCATAATGCGCATCCCTTCCGCCTTCCCCGGAACCACCGCCAGGCCAATGTTTTACCATAGCGTTCACACTATCATATCCCCAGCCTTCGTGAATCTCCCGCTCATCTTCCGAGCTCTGGAAGCCGTCGACATAGGCTCTTGCCATGTCAGCAGACAACTTAGAATCCTCACCAAATGTGCCGTTAAAGCGAAACCATCGCGGATCTGTAGCTATATCTATTTGCGGCGATAGCGCCGTACCTAGACCCAGTGCGCGATACTCACGCGAGGCAACTTGCCCGAACTGATAAGTGATCTTCGGATCGAAGGTAGCCGCAAGACCCAGCGTCTCAGGCCACATGGAGATTTGTCCACCAGCTCCAGCATTAAACTCCGAGCTAGAATCTGAGCCATGGCGAGGATCGGAGCTGTTGTTGGCTGGAATCCCTAGACCGCTTCCTTCTGCAAATGCTTGTACCTGGTTGTTCCACAGGGCGGCAATTTCCGGAGTTTCCACGGTGGTCACCAGAATATGTCTTAGATGGTCCTGTGCCAGAAATGCCAGCTGTTCATCGGTAAGCTCCCATGGCTTGGCTCCGCTCTCCTCATAGGATTTACCGTTATAAGTTCCTGAGAACCAGCTGCTGCTAACTGCTGGGATGGATTGATGACGACTATACAGCATGAGTCCAGCAATTTGTTCAATACTCATCTGTGAAGCCAAATCTTCAGCCCGCTCTTGTGGCGTCAATCGCCAGTCCTCATATTTATCCAGCTTGCCATTACGATTTAAATCTTTGAAGAACAGTCCGTCCTGCTGGAGAATCTGCACTCCAGATTCAGGGGAATAACCCAAGGTTGGACCGCCCTTATTGCTTACGTAAGAAATGGTATGATGGCTTTTAGTTTTAATAGTCTCTCTCTGATTCATTTGGTTTCCCTCCACTGTTTTCTTGTTTGTTTTTTCTTAGACCAAATTGGCTTTTTGTGATTGTGTTTCGACAGCCGTCAGTTCAGCAGTTTGAGCTCTTTTCTCTGTTCCCACTTCTGGAAGTGGCTTCACTGCCAGCATACCGAATATGGTGCAGACGGCAAGGAAGATATAAAAGAAGGTCCAGCTGCCAATGCCTAACAGCACGGGAGCAATTGCTGGAACAATGGACTGAGGCAACGCATTAGCTACGTTCATAATTCCAAAGTCTTTGGCTGAATCCTCTTTACTTGGAAGAATCCGTGCAACGAGTGCCATATCTACGGCTGAGAAGCAGCCAAAGCCCAATCCGATCACTGCAGCTCCGGCAATGTAGGCCGGATAACTTGGCACAAAGGCAAACAACAGAACCCCAATAGCAATGATGAACCCTGAAACGATCAGGAATGGTTTTTGCTTACCAAATTTATCTGACAACACCCCACCGAAGATACTTGTAATTGCAACACCCACTAGCATAACGATATTAATCGTAGCAACCTTTGCGGTAGCCAGCTCTTCCGTAAGTCCCATCCGGTTTACCAGCATGACTGTGAGGTATAAAGTGCTACAATATCCCATCATGATCAGGAACTTGGATACGAAAGCCCAAGAGAATTCCGGGAATTTGCGTGGACTAGGAAAAATCGTACTCAGCTTCTTACCCAGCGATATTTGATTATTTGTCTTGGGAACAAGTTCTACTTTACCTTCTTTAATAATCAACGTACTGAGGAGTGGACCTATGATGCCGATTACTCCGAGCAAAAGCCACTTAATTTCTGAAGAAACTGAGGTCATCACTGTCATCATGATCATCCCTACCGTCATAGCGATTGGAATAGTGAGACCGATTAATCCTGAGATTGTCCCTTGTTTTTCCTGAGATACTTGGTCTGGAATAAGCGCTGTATAGGCTGCCATCCCTACATTGAAGAAAAATTGTGCGACTGCCCAGCTAATCATGATCTGCCAAGGCTCGTTGGCGAAACCAGTACATACCAGCGCTGTACAGCCAACTAGTGGACCAAGGATAATCCACGTGCGCCGCCGTCCGAACGAAAGATGGGTTCGGTCACTGAGTGCACCGCCAATCGGATTTCCGATAAGTGCAAAGATTGCGCCAATTCCTGCAACCAGTCCATAGGAAGAGGTGTAACCATTCGGATCCACTTCAATCATTTTAAAGGTCAGCAGCAAGGTGGCAGGTGTCATCAGTGCCAGCATCATCATGCCGTAACCAAGCAGAATACCAAAGGTCAATCTACGAAAAGGGGTGAGAACCTGCCCTTTAATCGATGCTCCAGTCATTGTAATTCCTCCTCATCCTTTTAGAAAACGTTTACAATTCGATTATAAAATAAACCACCTCTTACAGGAGAGGTAGTCAATTACACACTTTTAGGTTCATTTTTAATCTAAATGAAAGCGTTTCAAAAATCTTTATCAAGATGAAGCTTAAAAATTGACTCATTTTCTCAAAACAATGGAGTCAGCTCAATGAGTTCTACGCTATGAGGTTCCATTCTAATGACAACAGAAAGCTCTTCACCTACTTCAAGAAGCTGAATCTGTCTGCCTGGAATAGAGGCAGCTTTTAGATAAGCAGTGTCCTCTGCAGTCAGAACGGTTGGAGCCCCCATCTCTACCCACTTGTCAAAACTGCTGCCATGTGCCCTGCTGATCGTATGGTTTACTTGCTTATATCTGCCAGATGGTAATCCAGTTAATGTGAGCTCAACTTTAAGAAGCCTCTCGTTTTTGAAGCCACTATAACGGCTAGTAGGTGTAATGAATGAAGTATCACCAAGCGCGTACAAATCATCAAAGTGACAGTAATTATAAGCCAGAATCTGATAACCGCCTCTACCAGCCGTCACGATATAACCCTCTTCGTGTGCGACTAGCCGATTCCCCAGCTTAGCGAGCATTTCATAGGCATGCATAGCTGCTTTCGGAATTCCATACTGAGCCATAAGTCCAAGCCCACCATGAAACATCCGGGATGAAGCCGCTGTTTCTTCAATATTGTCACTCAGTACCCAATATCCGAACCCACTGATGCTGTCGAGATTTTCGATGATATTCTTTACGATATATGCAGCTTTATATAATGTGTCATTGGTCAATTCGCGATGAAATGCTGTTGAATTCCATTCGGTTAAATATAGCTCTTGTCCGCTAAGTCCTAACTCAGCGAGCAGCCCGATTTCACGCACCAGTGATTCCTTCAAATAGTCAGGGTTTGGGGACACTTTGTTGAACCCCTCTACTGTCAGGGGAGACATTTCTTTTTCACTTGATAGTTCTTTTTGCCCCCAATTGTTACTAAGCAGATCATCCATGTCCTCATGCGGATAAAAATGTAACGGGATAAAATCTGGAAGACAACCCCGTTCTTTGCAGAATGTGAAAAACTGTTCACAAAACGCATTGGAGTTCAGCGTAATAATTCTACCAGGAGCGCCAATCTGTAGGTTCAGAGAGATGGCTTTGAGGGTGTCGAACGTTCGGGCATACAATTCGTTGTACGCTTCTTCCGTCGCAGGCCAGAACAATCCATATTCCGGTTCATTCCAGAATTCAAACCTCCAGCTTTCCACCTCTTCAAGACCGTACCGACTGAGACAATGGCGAATAAAGCGATCAACTAATTCACACCAACGGTCCATGGATTTAGGTGGACTCACGTAACTCTTTTCATAAAATACATGTTTACTGCTGTCTACTGCGAGATCAAAAGGCATAAAGCCCAGTTCTATAAAAGGTTTCAAGCCGATCGATAACAGAAAATCAAACAACTGATCTACAAAGCGAAAATTATAATGTGCCTGCCCTTCGTGATCCTCCCGGTACACCATCATTGAATCATCAAAAATTCCATGAAAACGTAAATAGCGAAACGGACACCGCTCTTGTACATATTTCAAATGAGCTTGTACATCACTTTGAAGTCCTTCATTTGCTTTACTGATTGTAATAATATTTTTCCAGCTATGCTGAATTTGCCGCTGAATCCTGTCTAACGAAATGCTCGCAGACAGCTGAACAACCGGATGCACGGGTTCAAGCTGGTGCGACTGACTACGCCGGAGGAATTGCCGAATAATGCCCAGTGCGCTGGATTGATTAAACGCTAAGTATCCGGAAGTAGAACCTTCCTGTTTCGAGTGAGTTTGCGGCCGATATTTTTTGCGATATTCATGTGGTGTGATATGATATCGGCTTTTGAATGCAGTGTAAAAAGATTTCGCGTTTGGAAAGCCCTGCTCAAGTGCCAGTTCAGCAAGGGAATGCTCTTGATCTCTTAAAAGGGCTTCTACGGTATTTTTTAAACGAATGCTGGTTAAGTACGTCTGGAAGTTGACCCCAATATTCTCGCTAAAAAATTTGGATAAATACGGCACCGACAAATACTCTCGTTCCGCGATTATCTGCAGCGACACCGGGTCTTTATAATGTTCATCTATATAAGTGATGATGCTCATCATTCGTTCCATATATTTTATATTCATCGCTTCGCCGGAATTTGGCAGCTTGAACTGTTTGACCAAAACAGAGAATAACCCAAGCATACGTGCTTCCATCCCCAGTTCATAGGCTTCCCCACCTTTGTATTTCAGCTGTACCATTTCAGCCATGAGCTGACGCATGTTATCTAAGCCATTTTGCTTCTCAGGACCGGCTTCTGCAGAATAACATTCAAAGCTGATCTTTTCCACATTGTGGATGTGCTGCTTAAGATAGGTTGTAGGGATTTGAAAGGT
The DNA here is from genome assembly GCF_002264385.1 of Paenibacillus sp. VTT E-133280. NCBI lineage: Bacteria > Bacillati > Bacillota > Bacilli > Caryophanales > Paenibacillaceae > Paenibacillus > Paenibacillus sp. VTT E-133280. The sequence continues at coordinate 115,214 of NZ_NFUX01000003.1, read as the reverse complement.
AGCGATGATATTCTCATCTAATCCGATAACTTCATGCACGTAACACTGGTTAATGAGTAGCATATCCCCTTCTTTAAGCCTATATTGACGGTTTCCGGTCGAAACCTCTAGATTACCAGACAGCACAAAAATCAGCTCCACACTCGTATGCCAATGATTCGGCACAAAGCTGACGCTATGTAAAGAAACATCAAACGGTAGTTTGCCTTCTGTCTCAAGCTGCTCATAGCTGGAATGGCTCACATAATCACTTCCTTGTTTACATTATCTTGTTGTAGCATACAATGTCGCGTTTCGGCGGTCAATTCGATGGTCTGTGGTCACCTCTCTAACAAAAAAACACTGATCCAAGTCAGTGTTTTTTCAACAGCCATATAATTATTTCTTTAAATCGCTCGTTTGAACTGGGTATTGTATAACTCGTAATAGGCGCCCTGCATTGCAAGAAGCTCCTCATGATTTCCTTGCTCAGCAATTCCTCCACCCTGGATCACGAGTATACGATCTGCGTCCTGAATCGTACTAAGCCTGTGGGCAATTACAAAGCTTGTTCGACCCTTCATCAAATTCTTCATTGCCTGTTGAATGTGCATTTCCGTACGTGTGTCTACGCTACTGGTTGCTTCATCAAGAATTAATATGGCAGGATCAGCTAAAATTGCGCGAGCGATTGTTAACAGTTGGCGCTGTCCATGACTAAGATTACTACCTTCTGCATTAAGAAGGGTCTCGTAATCATGCGGCAATCTTTTGATAAAAGCATCCGCATTGGCTAGCCGCGCAGCTTGCTCAATCTCTTGATCGGTCGCATCAAGTCGGCCAAACCGAATATTCTCACGAATGGTTCCCGAGAATACATGCGCATCTTGCAGCACCATCCCTAGCTGACTACGAAGTGAATTTTTATCTACCTCTTGGATGTCACGGCCATCAATCCGGATGGCACCTCCGTTCAAATCATAGAAACGACTCAGCAGGTTAACAATAGTTGTTTTACCTGCTCCTGTTGGGCCAACAAGCGCAATTTTCTCCCCAGGTTTGGCTTCAAACGTAACTCCAGACAGAATCGGTGTATCCAATTTGTAAGCAAAGGAAACGTCCTGGAAAACAACCTCCCCTTTTAGCCTTGGCAGATTCTCACTTTCTTCATCCCCATATTCGGACGGCATCTCCAAAACTTCAAACACACGCTCCGCTCCGGCAATTGCAGATTGGATTAAATTGTACTGGTTAGCAAGATCAGAAATGGGTCTACCGAACTGTTTGGAATAGGTAAGGAAGCTAACGATTATACCTACTGTAGCCATGTTATGGAAGGCCATCCAGCCCCCAACCCCGGCTATGATCGCAAATCCAAGATTATTAATCATGTTCATCACGGGTCCCACTAGTCCAGATACGATTTGTGCCTTAATGCTGACCTTGTTCAGCTCTCCGCTGATTTTGCGGAATCGCTTAACTTCCGCTTCTTCTCTATTGTATTGTTTGACCACTTTTTGTCCGCTGATGGTTTCTTCGATAAACCCGCCCAGTTCACCTAAATGCCGCTGCTGATTTCGAAAATAAGTTCGGCTTAAACCTATAATTTTACGACTAGCCAGTAGTACGAGCGGAATTGTGATTAGTGAAACTACGGTCAAAGGAACGTTCAGCATGAACATTATAACGAGCGAACCGCTTAGCGTAATCAAACTATTTAACAACTGGGTTACACTCTGATTGAGTGTGCTGGATACGCTCTCTATATCGTTCGTTGCCCGGCTCATCAGCTCTCCATTAGCTCGTGTGTCAAAAAACTTAATAGGTAGCTGCTGATACTTGCTGAACAGATCACGACGCAGCTCAAATACGGTATTCTGTGAAACAGATGTCATGACGTATGCTTGCACCCAAGCAACTACACTACCTAACCCATAAATGCCAATAAGTAGAATACAAAACCGCACAAGACCATGATAATCATGCGGAATAACCGCAGTATCAATCGCTTTACCGATGAGATACGGTCCGATCAATGAAAGAAGTGCATTCAACACCGTAAATACATACACAATAATTAACCCGAACCGTTGGCGATTCAAGTAAGTCCAGATGCGTTTAAGCGTACTTGCTTGATTCTTGGCGCGGACGATTGGTACAGCGCCGCCGCGTCCGGGGCCTGATCCCGGTCCTGGGCCGAATCCGCCTGGTCGATTGAAAGGAGTGGTGTTCATGCCGTTATTAGACTTTGACATAAGGCATCTCCTCCCCCTTTATCTGCGACTTCCAGATATCTCTGTATATTTCACTGCTGCTCATAAGTCCATCATGTGTACCTTGTATAGCGATTCGACCGTTTTCTAGAATTAATATGCGGTCCGCATCAATCACAGAGGTGACACGTTGAGCTATTAAAATATTTGTACTGCTATGTAGCCGTGTTTTTAACATTTGTCGAATTCGCGACTCTGTCGCCGCATCAAGGGCGCTAGTACTGTCGTCCATGATTAGGATTGTTGGCTGTATTAACAAAGCCCTTGCAATCGAAAGCCGCTGCTTCTGCCCACCAGACAAGTTAATCCCTCTTTGACCAAGCACTGTATCATAGCCTTCTGGAAGTTCTATAATAAAAAGATGCGCTTCAGCGGCAATTGCTGCTTGTTCCACTTCTTCATCTGTAGCCTCCGGTCTGCCATAGCGGATATTATCCCGGACTGTTCCACTGAACAGAATAGCCTGCTGCATAACATAACCGATCCTGCGACGCAATTGTTCCAAAGAAATTTGCCGAGTGTCGGAACCATCAATCGTAATAGATCCAGAGGATACATCATAAAGACGAGGAATGAGGCTAACCAAGGTTGATTTACCAGCACCAGTGGCTCCAAGGATGGCTACGGTTTCACCTGGCTCAGCAGTGAAATTGATGCGATCTAACACAAGGTTCTCATCCGCAGGGTCATAGGCAAAGGAAACGTTGTCAAATACAATTCGACCGTTAGATATAGCATCTTTCTTAGCATCGGTTACTTCTGTAATCTCGCTGATTGTGGACAACACTTCATTCTCCCGATCTGCGGAGACTTTTGCACGCGAGAAGAATATGAGCATATTACTCAGCATTAACATGGACATCAATAGTTGGGTGATGTAGTTAATAAAGGCGATCAACTGACCTACCGGAAGCGTGCCATTCCAGCTCTGCGCCCCTCCAAACCAAAGGACAGCTACAATACTTGCATTGAGCACTAGCATCATGAGCGGCATATTTAATGACATTAGGCGTACCGCTTTTATCGCAGTCTCTGTGTAATCCTTGTTGGCTGTATTAAACCGTTTCTCTTCATGTTTGCCACGAACAAATGCTTTGACTACACGGATGCCCGATAAATTCTCCTGCAATACGGTATTGACTCCGTCTAATTTAGTTTGCATTTTCTCGAACAAAGGAAAAGAAAGTCGAATTAACCCATACAATATGGCAACCAGCAATGGCATGGCAACGACAAGAATGAGCGTCAACGTAGGACTAATCCGGATGGCCATCACCAAACTACCAATCAATAGCAATGGAGATCGGATATTCCGCAAAATCATCTGGACAAAGGTTTGTAGCTGCACCACATCATTTGTTAAACGAGTAATTAACGAACCTGTCTTCAATTGATCCAGATTCTTATTTGAGAATTTCTGAATATGTTCAAACAGATTGATCCGTAAATCATTACCGAAATTTTGAGAGGCGATACTTGAAAAAACGGTACAGCCCACCCCACCCAATAGACCGATCAATGCCACTCCAAGCATGATCAATCCAGTCGAATATATATGTGATACATCCTTCGTCATAATCCCATGATCCACAATGCTCGCCATTAATGTAGGTTGAAGCAAATCCATAGACACTTCGATCATCATCATAAGTGGTGCTAACACAGACCACACCCAATATGGCCTTAAGTAACTCTTAAGTTTCCACATTCCATCACCTTTTAAGATAAATATGTGATTTTTGATTTCATCGGTGTTCTTGGCTTAGCATTTGGAACTTCCTCTGGATATCCAATACCAAATAGTCCAATCACATCGTAATCTTGCGGAACACCTAGAATTTCACGATTATGAGGCAAAGCACCTAAAGAAGCCCAATAGGCACCAACCCCCACTTCATGTGCTGCTAATAAAAAGTTCTGTGCGAAACAAGCGGCAGCCATAACATTCTCGTCACGTTCAAACGCTGTTGCACCAGGTTTAGATAAGATAGCAAGAACGACAGGAGCGCTTCCAAAATTCGTCTTATGCTTTAATTTAGCTCTCGTATCAGGCCCGATAAATAGGAGTTCCCAAGGTTCATTCATACGATGGTTTGGAGCATAACTAGCTGCTTCCAGCCATTTCAATAAATCATCCTCATGAATGGAATCTGCCTTAAATTGCTTAATACTTCTACGTGTTTTAATAAGATCAATGGTTTTCATTTTCAGGATCAATCTCCTCTTTTTTAGTATCGCAAACCGTCTTCTCTTCAGTTGTTACTTCGTGAATCTGAAAAATATGAATAAACTCTTCAATGATCGCTTCTGTTGCCTTCAGTTCACCGCTAATCACTTGCTTGATCGAATCCAGCTCCGGTGTTTGCAGCTGCCGCTGTAAAGTGGCTCGATTCACATTAAGCTTTTCCAAAAATGCTAGAGCTCTGCCGCGACGAAAAGTTTGAGCACTTTTTGGGGGACCATCCATAGAATCCATCCCATGTCTGCCCATATGCTCACGATCTCTATGCTCACCACGGTCTTTTTGTTCCCCATGTTCTCGATGGCCGCGTTTTCCGAAATGTCCATCACGCATATTAAACCCTCCTTTGTTGTATACATATGTATACGAGTCGCTTATGTATACAAATGTATACGTGCAAATGAAATCTGTCAAGTTATTTTGGAACACCATACTTACTTTTAATGTTTGTCTTTGATCAGATCAATAGAAATTAATTTCTTCATAATCAATCATATGGATGAGTTTCTCAATGGATTGAAGTCGATCTGGGCTTAACCTCTGCATAAATTCAATGAAGTGCTTCTTCCATTCCTCTTCGCTTCCGGCATGTTCTGATACCATTGCTTGAAAACTCAAAAATCCGGTCCGCAGATCTTCGTAAAAAACAACCTTAGCCAAGATTGTCAACTCCATGCCGCCGAAAAGTACGAATAACGCTTCATATTCATCTCCGTAAAGACTATCCGATTCAAAAACATCCAAATAATCGTGAAGAGAATTCAGATTGAATTTGATGAGCTGGGCTTTTCTATCTTTCTTATCAATTTGCGTGACGTCAACCAACAATTTTCGTAGTTTAATATCACTCAAGCGATCTTTTAGGTTTAAAGAAAATTCAACAGGTTTAATTCTCTCTTCTTGCTGGGTAATAATGAGTCCCTGCAAACTGCAGGAATTAGCTGCATTGACGATCCGCTGCACCATCTGGTTCCTGTGTAAATTCATGTAATCTTTCATTCTCGGATCGCTGATATTCAGATCATTCAGAAGACTTCTGATTGCTTCGCCAACAATGATATCCACTCGATCTGGAGTCACTTGAGTTAATAACCGTTCTATTTGCTCAAATTGATAAGCCGAAATCTTAACCTGACCTGTATTTCCACCTGATAAAACGGAAAAAACAGCACTATTCAACATCAATTCATAAATATTAAACAATTCGATCCGGTAATCAAATTTACACATTTTTCCAAAACTCTCCAACGTATTGAGAAGATCACCTTGGCTGAACAACTGACAAAATTTCGTTTCCATATACAGACGTTCTAAATATTGTTTAATGTAAAAGACGCCCTGAAAACGCATATCATCGATCGCAAGCGGATAATCAATACTTGCCATAGTATTATGAGCATCAAAGATAATTCTGTATTTCTTCATAAAAATAGGCAAGGATTCATTAATGGTCATATTATAGGCGTCAACCGGAACATTCAGCTTATCTTCTTTGACTAGTTTATAAATTTGTTTCGATTCTTCAAAACATGTACTTACAGTCTCGATTCCTTTTTCATAGCTACTTTGTATATCAACCGTTTTTAGAGAAGTCATTGCCTTCTCTGGAGTTCCCAAGCTAAGGAAATAGGCATCAATTGCGTATAACATGGAAGTTAGAAGACTTTCTGCCGTTTCCGTGGGAACTGAAGAACTCTCTCCTTTAGTGTAGCGTTTGATCAGATTCTGCAGGACGAGCATGAGCCTATTTTGGATGTTGTAAATTTCCTGACGGTTCAGCAATCCATTACGAAGTCCTTCGTTTAATAAGGACACCGTATACTGATTTTGTTTGAGATTCTTTCTTTCAATGATTCCTCGCTCAACTAATGTTTGAAAATCGTTGTAATTCATCGATCCCATTAGTCATCATCCCCTTCAAGAGCCTCATATAGCTGTATCTCACTTCTGAAGACTTCTGCGTACTCCTCAAGCTTACTTTTCAGTAAATTCAGAGAACCTCCGCAATCTCCGTCAAAAAGCTCTCTCATCATCTCGATCATCCTACAGTCACCGATCTTCTCTTCGGTTTCATTTTTTATATAGTAAAAAATTTCGTGAAGCTCATTTAATGTGAAAAGATAGTCGTCTTCATTGATATAGGGAGAAGCGGAAAATAACTCAATGATCTCCTTGGTGACCTCTATACTTAGTTCCACACGTCCATAGTTGTTAAGCACCTGGTTTCTGGTATTCATCATTTGCCGTACTTCATCAGGTGTTAAAATAAGTCCATATTCTTTTGTTTTCTCATTTAGTTCAAGGATCTGAACCACCGCTAGTTCCTCTATAGAAGAATTTAAGGAATTGAATATTCGCGATAAAAACATAATTCCCCTCCCCCCACCACTTTTGCTGAATATCCTTGAGAAAACAGTTAAATGCTCCGAAAACAGTAGTTGACAACACAATAATATTGTGTTATAATATTTAAATTATTTTCGCATATATAATATATTGTTAATTCCTTATTTTGTCAACAAAAACATCACAAAAGAAGACCTCTGAATGTATCAGAAGTCTTCTTTTTTAATGAATTACGCAGCCCATCTTAATAACAGTTAGAAAATTTCCAACAAATTATAGATCACTTGAGCTGCCTCCGCACGAGTCGTAATGCCTTTCGGATCAAAATTGCCTGAATCACGCCCTTGAATCAATCGCAGTGATACAGCCGCATTTACATCATCGGCAGCCCATGCTGCAATTTGCGCTGCATCTGTAAACAAACGGCTTGAACCTTCGGCCTTGCTCCCTTTAACCGCCTCATATGCACGTATGATCATGACAACCATTTCCTCACGCGTTATCTGAGCCGTTGGATCAAATCTGGAAGTACCTTTACCTTTTACAATGCCCTCTGCTACTGCGACCGCGATCGCTTTCGCATACCAATCGGTTGCTTTGATATCTGTAAAAGTTGGTTCACTTGTATCATTTGTTCCCTTCAGCTGGAGCGCTCTGACAATCAGTGCAGTAAATTCAGCACGAGTCACACTGCGCTGTGGCTGGAAGCTAGTCAATGATGTACCCGTAATAATTTGCTTCGCCGCCAATTCTTTAATGATGTTAGCAGCCCAGTGTGTAGAAGGTACATCAGCAAATTTCTTTGTCAGCTCAAGAGCGATATACTTACCAGATTGATTAATCTCGCCAACAATGTTGTTATCAGCGCTTATCCCACTAATATATTCCAGTAATCCATTATTCCCAATCAAGTAAATACCCGTTAATGGCGAAAGGATCGAAGGGTCCAAATGGAACCGAATTGTGATGCGCGGATCGAATTTATCCAGCGTTGTTATGACTCCAGCTTTGCCGATCAGCGCCAGACTCACATCATATCCTTGCCCGGCTGAACGGATATCTGCATTCATCGTATTTTTGCCTGCAGCCATCGCTCCATTCACTTCAGATTGTGTAAGTGACGTCAGCTTTAAAGATATGCTGCTGTTTTGCAGATCCGTTGCACTAAGCTCGCCGCTTAGCTGCTTAAACAGTTTGGCAGGAATAACGATCGTGAAGTTATCCAGCTTCACTTCCAGCTTGCTATCGCCTAGTAGGTTAAAGGTATCGGAAGGAAGTATTAATTCTTTAGTTCCAGCTGGCATCTCAAGAGTTGCAGTTCCGTTGATGGGGACAATTTGTGCCGGCTTAATTGTCACCTCACCTACCTTACCCTTTTCTTCAGTAGGAGGTGTTGTTGTAGATGTATTCCCTCCCGGACTAGGGCTCGAAGGATTTGGATTGGACGGTTCCGGGTTTGAAGGACTGGATTGAACCGTAAAGTTTACTTTATAAAAGAACTTCGTACTGCCGTCTTCTGCTGTTACTTCGATCACCGAAGTTCCCGGCAGGCGATCCGTGGCCGTCACATTCACTGTTGCCTTCGAATCCGTCGGATTGGCGGTTAACGTAGGTACGTTTACAGTACCCGCAGGCAGAACAACTTCATACGTATCCACGCTGCTATCGAATCCTGCCAAGGCTGTACCGTCGATCATAATGCCGCTTAACGTGGCGTCACTGTTTTTCGTTGGCTCCGGTTCTTGCTCCTGGACCGTAAAGTTAATTCTGTAGCTAAGCTTTGTGATGCCGTCTTCCGCTGTTACCTCAATCGTTGTCGTGCCCGGTAAATGATCCGCAGCAGTCACAATCATCGTCGCATTGGGATCATATGTTGTAGCTGTTACCGTAGGAACGATTTCACTACCGGCTGGTAAAATAATATCATAGGTATCCTTGTTGCTGTCGAACTCTTGTAAACCTGTTCCATCCATTGAGATCCCGCTGAGCGTAGCATCTGTTCCATAAGGTACATCTGCTAAATGATAAATCCGAATATCGTCGACGTACCCTCGAAAATCACCGGTATGTCCTGTGGCATTAAATGATATGAGGATTTTGTCGGCAACTTTACCTGCGGCAACCTCTCCGATCTTAGCAGATACGGTATTCCAGGTATCCAGCTTTAATACCTCACCCTGAGCTAGTGGATTCAGAGGGGTTCCATTCTGATCCACTGCGTTTAGATCATGCAGATAAGTTCCATCATCAAACAAGATGTCCATCGAAATATAGGCACTTAGCTCTCTTTTATGCTCAAGCTGTGTAATGGCATCAGGTCCTTCTGGATGAATTCTGTATGTGAGCACCGTGGAGGGCTCAATCACAAATCCAGCTTCGAATACCGGATTATAAGAATAACTAGCTTCGGTAACCGTTACGTTGCCTGAATACAATAAAGCAGAATTCGTTATTCCTTGTTCTTGATCAATATCCACGCTGCCGGCTTTGGATTCCATCCCACCGATATTGCAGCACCATCCATTAACATTGTGTGTTTCTAGCCTGAAGTTGTTCCATGCCGGTAGTATATCTCCTGTTTCCAGCCCTGTTGAGAAGTCTACTTCATGGGGTAGATCATTTCTGCTCCATGCCGTTACAACAACATCAAAGGTCTTAGTCTGACTAACAGCTCCCTTGCTTATTATCACTGTTAAGGTGACTGTTCGATCTGGTTGACCGACATCCGGACGCTTTACGACTTCACCCTTATCGCTTAAAACCGAAGTGTCAGCGCTGCTCCAGGTAAGTGTCGTTCCCTGCATACCAAATTTCGGAAGCTCAATTCCTGTTGTGATATGACTTACATCCCCGAGCTGTAATGAGGTCATTGCGATAGCAACCGCGTTCTCATCACTCACATCATTGCCTAAAAGCTCGATTTCGGCCAATGCTGTACTAGTTCCACCGTTCGTTTCTGTAATCTCTAACTGGTAGCGAGAGTACTCTGCTTCACCAGTGATTGCAAAAGCACGCGTATATTGGCGCCACTGGAAGCTTTCATCCTTTCTAGCATCAAGGGTGTCCCAAGTGACCCCATCGTTTGAACCTTTGAGCACCCAGCTCTTGGGATCGCTCTTTTCGCTTCCGAGGCCGGAAGAAGTCAAGGTATACATACTAATCTTCTCTGGACCTGCGGTAAATTGATATTGAATAGTAGGATTTGTGCTATTAATCGATACCGTGCTGGCTGAATTATTGTCAAACAAATTCTTCAGAGAAACCGTAGAGGTTCCAGCATTATCCGTGACCTTCCCTAAACCTTGGGAAATCAACTTATCAGTACGATCACGTATAGGACGTGGTACGTCAGTGCCAGTGGTGAGTGATGGTGAAGCATTATCATCTCCACTCCCCCACTTCGAAGGCGTTGCACCCATATCGAAATCAAGTGTTGCACCATTTAATAGGTCGGAATGGAGCAGATAGTTTTTGCTGTAATCCACTCCGTTGAGCTTTAAGCTCTGCACATATTTATGGGTATTACTATTGTTTGGAGCATTAATAACGATTTGCTTACCATTTTCCAGATTGATCGTTGCTTTTTTAAATAAAGGTGCTCCAATCGCATATTCTGGACTTCCCATCTTCAACGGATAGAAGCCCATCGCACTGAAAATATACCATGCCGACATTTCACCGTTATCTTCATCTCCAGCATAACCTTGACCGATCTCACTGCCGATATATAACCGGTCAAGCACTTCTCGAACCTTCTCCTGTGTCTTCCATGGCTCCCCGGCATCGTTGTACATATAAGGAATATGATGGGATGGTTGATTACTATGTCCGTACTGCCCCATCCTTACATCTCTTGCTTCTCTCATTTCATGTATTAAACCGCCGTATGTTCCCGGGTATTTCGCCGTTTCTGGAGTGCTGAAGAATTCATCCAGCTTGTTGCTTAGTTCTTCTTTACCACCATATAAATTGGCTAGTCCCTGCCCATCTTGGGGCACATGAAAGGCCATATTCCAGCCATTCGTTTCGGTGTAGTCTCCTGAGCCTCCGCCCCAAGCTTCTGGATTGAAGCTAGCTGCCGTATCTCTCCATTCCCCATTACTAGAACGTCCATTAAAAAAGCCCAGATTAGGATTAAACATATTGACATAGTTTTGAGCGCGATTGATGTAATATTGATAATCGTCTTTGTAATGAGCGTTATAGGGATCAGAGGTATCATTTTTCTCGGCTAACGCTTTAGCCAGATTAGCAATCCCGAAATCATTGATATATCCGTCCATCGCCCAAGACATGGCTTCTCCCAGATTGTTATAACTCGTATATCCATTAAATACAGAGGTATTCATCCCTTTGCGTCCTACATTAGCGTTAGGAGCGTTGGTAGCCGCATCCCTAAGCGCAGCCTGATAGAAGCTCTGCACGTCAAAATCTGTAGCCCCTTTCAAATACGAATCAGCAAAAGCAACATCCGCACTGGTGCCCACCATAATGTTCGCATAACCCGGAGAGGACCATCTGGAGATCCAGCCACCGTCTTTATATTGCTGAACGAATCCATCGATTAGTTCGCTATCCTTAGATGGGGTCAGCAATGCGTAAGCTGGCCAAGTTGTGCGGTAAGTATCCCAGAAGCCATTATTCACAAAAGCTTTCCCTTCAACTATCGGAGCACAGGTTTCCGTCTCAGTACTTCCACTACAAGTTCCCGTTGCAGATTGGTTAGCATGCTTGTATATTGGATTCCCAGCACTGCCAACGTTCTCATATGCAGAGTTCGGCCATAAGTAGAGTCGATATAGATTGGAGTATAAAGTTACTAACTGATCCTCCGTTGCTCCTTCAACCTGAATGATTCCAAGCAGCTGATCCCACTGCGTTTGTGCTTTCTCTTTAATCTTGTCAAAGGAGTCTTGAGCTGTAATCTCTTGATTTAAGTTGTTTTTTGCTTGTTCTACGCTAAGTAGTGAAGAGGCGATTCTCATCTCCACAACCTTATCGGTTGTAGTATCAAATTTATAGTAACGAGATACGTTAGCTCCTCCACCGTTTGCGGTAGGATTTCCTTTGGCTACTACAGGCTTATCGAATGTTGCATAATAAAACATACGTGTAGCGCCATTAGAATTGCCACTCTTTTGATCTGAATAACCTTGAATCGATCCATCCGCATTTAGAGTCATTCCACCACTATTGCTTTGATTATCAAATATCAGGTTGGAGCTGTTGCCTGTAAAAGTAAACCGGAACATCGCAGCGTGATCTGTAGGTGTAAACTCCGTTTTGATACCGTTTTCAAAAGTAACTCCGTAATAATATGGTTTCGCTGTTTCATTAGCATGTTTAAATTCCAGTTGCCGTGTTGTACGATTCGCGCTAGGTGTACCTGCCGTATCGGATGGCATGACCTGGAAGGTCTGACGATCACCCATCCAAGGACTTGGCTCATGGCTCATCGCAAAGGCTTGAATAACAGGTAGATTGTTGGCACTATTATTCAGGTTATAGGCATAAGCCCAATCTGATCCGGCATCTGTTTTTGGAATCCAAAAGTTAAAGCCATGCGGGACAGCAACAGCCGGAATATTATTGCCTCTAGAGAAGGAGCCGTTCGATTGTGTCCCTCTAAGAATATTTACATATTCTGAAAGTCGTGAGTGAGAGCTCTCAACGGGATTCCCTTCAATTTTAATATCGTCAATCGTTCCTTTAAACCCTGTTCCTTTTTCAGCAGCGGGATTATCGTAAGCGATCAGTATCCGTTGGATGGTTTTTCCGGCAGCTACATCGCCGATCTTAGCGCTTTTGAAATTCCACTGGTTATTATATAACGTTTTAGACTTCCCTTGATCTTGAGGATTGAGTTTGATTCCATGCTGGTCTACCGCACCTAGCTCATGCAAATAGGTCCCGTCTGCGAAGAATAAATCTACCGATGTATAGGTGCTCGTATATAACGTCTGATCTTTATCTGTAAACTCCGGCGCAATATAATAGGAGAGTTCTGTAGAAGGAGTTACTAGGATATCTGTATCGTAAATTTTATTGTACGCATATGCTCTTCCGTTCACGGTATTCGTACCAGAGATTGTGATCGCTTTTAAACCCGTCCAACCCGTACTTGTTTTAGAGGTATATAGGCTTGTCGGGCCGTTAGTAACAGAAGCTTTCATGTCTACGGAGACTGGCTCTGGCTGGTCTATTCCATTAGATAAAGCTATTTCCGCTAGCTGCAACAAGCTTTCCCCATTATTTTTGGTAATATCGAACTTATAATATAAATATGGAGTAATTTGATTTGGAATATCATAGATTTGACGTTGGTAACGGTTCGGAAAACTCACATCCGTTCGCGTATCTAATAATGTCCATGTCGCATCATCATTAGAGCCATAGAGTTTCCAATCTTTCGGGTCTCTCCCATTCGCATCATTAGCTGAGGTTAAGGCATATTTGGTTATGGTATCTGCTGCCTGCAATTTGAACTTTATCCAACCGGTTGAGGTTCTGGTCAGCCACTTGGTTGTTTCTGTACCATCTATCAATTTATCTTTCGTTTCGTTGGGAGGATTTTCACCGTTAACCTGAACATCCACTATATTTTTTGTAATATCCCCTTGAATTCCTGTAAAAGGTAGATTTCCATCCACACCAAAAGTCATTTTTTCCTTATTTGCGTTTAGTTCTGTGGTATTCTCAATGGGCTTCACGTCACTGGCTTCAAAAGAACTGAAGAAATTCGTAGCATCAACAGTGGGCGCAGCATTGGCTATTTCGATCGGTGAAATGGGAATACTCCCTATCAGTAAAGAGACTGTAGAAGCAATAGTGAACAAAACCCTAAATCGGCGTTTATTCATGTACACAACCCTCCAATGAAGAAATATCAGCCTTTAATTGAACCCGCAAGCAATCCCTTAATAAAGTATCTTCCTAGGAAAATATAAACCAGCAACGTCGGCAACGCGGCAAGTAACGCACCTGCCATCTGCACATTCCACTCCACAATCTGGCTTCCGGACAAGTTTTGTAGAGCCACCATGATGGGTTGCTGCTTCTGCGATGTGAGCGTGACCGCGAACAAAAACTCGTTCCATACACTCGTAAACTGCCATATTCCCACCACCACGAAACCGGAAATCGACAGCGGGAAGATTACATTTTTATAGATTCCGAAAAAGCCATTGCCATCAATTTGCGCTGCTTCCAACAATTCGTTAGGAATGCCTACGTAGAAATTGCGGAACATCAATGTACAAATCGGCAACCCGTATACCACATGCACAAGAATCAAACCCGGAATTGTATTATAGAGCTCAATCGATTGCAGAAACTGAATTAATGGAATGAGAATACTTTGATAGGGAATAAACATACCGAATAACATTAATGCGAAGAGAACATCTGAGCCTTTAAAACGCCACTTAGAAAGCACATAACCATTCATTGAACCCAATAAAGAGGAGATTAATGTTGCGGGAATGGCCAAATAAAAGCTGTTGATCAGATTCGGAATGAGCTTATTGTAAGCTTCACGATAACCCGAGAAATTTAGTGCAGAAGGCAACTTCCACATTTGATCCAATGTAATTTCATTCAAGCTTTTGATACTCGTAACCAGCATGACATAAACGGGAACCAGAAAGACCGCAGCAAGCACAGTTAATAGGATATATTTCATGGTTCGATTGAACCGTGACTTGGCCATGGTTAAGGTCTCTCCTTTCTGAAACCGGAAATTAAATAAGGGACAATGAAGAGAGAGACAAACAGCAGCATAATAATCGCGATTCCTGCACCCTGAGCGTAATGATTCCCTCTGAAGGTGGTCTCGAACATATACATACCGGGAACATCGGTAACGAACATAGCTCCTGGGCCTGTCATCGCATAGATTAAGTCAAATATTTTCAGAGAGATATGTGCCAAGATAATAATCAAGCTCATAGAGATGGGTTTCAACTGAGGAATAATCACTTTGCGGAAAATTTGCCCTTCTGTGGCGCCATCCACCCGTGCCGCTTCGCGCAAGTCATCAGAGATCGCCCGTAAGCCAGCCAAATACATCGCCATGGCAAATCCCGTCATTTGCCAGACGGCAGCGATCACAACAGCGATTACTGCGATCGGCAATCCAAATTGAATTTGTCCTAGATGTAAAGAAGGAATGATGGTTGTACTTACATACCAGTTGGGTACATCTTTAAGCCCTAACCCACTAAGGATCAGATTGACTCCGGTTTTAGGAGAAAGGATCCACTGCCAGACCACGCCTGTAACGATAAAAGATAATGACATTGGAAAAATAAATACATTTCGGAAAAAGGCTTCCCCATGAATTTTCGAATCTACCATTCTAGCAAGAAAAAGACCCGTGAACATGATAAGGCAATAAATAGTACTGTGAATGCCAACGTATTCCGTAAATCAGACTGAAAACGGAAATCCTGAAACAAAAAACGATAATTATCAAGGCCAATAAAATGATTAGTCTTCACCAATGTATTCCAGTCAGTCAGAGATACAAAAGCCGTTCTGCCGATAAATCCGTATACAAAGATACCAATAACAATCAATGAGGGCAAAATCATTAGAATAGGAAGACTTTTCGTGAGATTCCAGCCTCTACGAGGCTTGGGGGAAGGCTGAATAGGAAGCTCGGCAGTTGTTATTTCACTCATATCTTCACTCCTAAGAAGGAGGGCCAGGAACGCAAGCAGAACGTCCTGACCCTTACTGTTCTACTTGATTTCTGTGCTTTGCGCCTGCTTCAGAGCTTTTAAGGCCTGATCGACATCTCCATTCGTTACGAAAATATTAACGACCTGATTAGCTTGTGTGGTGAAGCCTTCTGGCGCAGCAGAACCGTGCGCCATACTAGGAGCTAGTTTACTAACTTTGAAATCCTCGATCGTCTGTTGCCCATAAACATCATATTTGTTTTTGTCAGCATCGATCCGTGCAGGTATGGAGCCCTTCAGCGGATTAAACACATCCTGGCCTTCGACAGAACCTAGAACTTTTAACCACTCTTTCGCCGACGCTTCATTCTTAGCACCCTTAGGGATCGCGAATGTGTCAGTGATGACCATAAACATGCCTGATGTATTAGGCGTCGGCGTCCAGCCAAAATCTTTGTTTGCTGTTAGTTGAAGATCTGTGGTGAAGTAACCTTTCGCCCAGTCCCCCATAATGTTCATGGCAGCATCCCCTTTAGCAACCAATTGGGCGGCATCCTGCCAGTTCCGTGCAGCGTGATCGTTGTTGATATAGGTCATCATTTTCTTAAATGTCTCTAAAGAGCTCTTAACCTTAGCGTCGTCAAAAGAAAGTTCTCCCGTCCATAGTTGCTTGTAGCCGTCTGCCCCGAGTTCTCCAAGCAGGATATTCTCGAACACCATTGTTGCTGTCCACGGTTCTTTATCCCCTAGAGCAAGCGGCACAATTCCTTTTGCTTTAAGCGCATCCGCAACTGCAAAGAATTCATCAAAGGTGGTTGGAGCTTTCAAATTGTTGTCGTCAAATATTTTTTTGTTATAGAACACTACATTTCCCCGATGGATATTAACGGGCACCGAGTAGATATTCCCATCCTGACTGACAAGATCAATCAGATCTTTCGGGAACTTATCCATCCAGCCTTCTGACGCGTACAAATCGTTAAGAGGAATTACTTTGTCGGCTGCTACCCAACCGGAGTTTAGCTCCGAGCCGCCATGAACCTGGAAGGCATCCGGTGGATCTCCGCCTTGCATTCGACTGGCGAGCACTGCTTTGGCATTCGTTCCTGCTCCACCAGATACCGCTGAGTTAAGCACTTCAATATCCGGCTGCTTACCTTGAAACTCTTTGATCAGACCTTTAAGACCCGCTTCTTCCCCTGCTCCGGTCCACCAGCTGAAAATTTCAACCTGCTTTTTTTCTTCAGGTTTAGCCGGTGCAGGAGTGGATTCCACTTTAGATGAGGTTGATTCTGGAGATGGAGATGGCGAAGCGGAAGATGATTGATTCGAATTGCCGCCACCACAACCCGACAGCAGCATACCGCCCATGGCTACAGTTGTAAGCATTAGACCCAGTTTGCGTTTCACTTGATTACCCCTTTCAATCCACCGTATTGTAAACGCTTTACACTACTCATATTAATGGATTGAAAGGATTGAAATAATGTGGTGATTCTATCTTTTCTTCCGCTTTTTCACCCTAAGTCCCCCCGGCTCTATGCATTTCTTTTTCTGTAATCTCCTGGTGACATGCCTGCATTCTTCTGAAACCATTCACTGAAGTAACGTGGATTGGGATAACCAACGGCTTCTCCAATCTGATAAATTTTCAAATTGCTGTCGACCAGCATTGCATATGCTTTGTCCATTCTAATTCGGGATAAATAGTCGCTGAACACTTGCCCGCTCTCTTGACGAAATAAGCGACTGAGATAATTGGGAGTCACGAACAGCTCCCCCGCTATATGTGACAATGAAATATCTTCCGCATAATGTACTTGGATAAATTGCAGGGCTTTTTTGATTAGATAAGAGCTGGGTTCCTCTACCGGTTCAACTGCCGTAAGCGCAGATGATTCCTCGCCATCCTGCTTGCACAAGGCTTTAGCCTTCATAAGAGCGATTTCAATTTCTTCCACATCCGCGGGCTTAAGCAGGTAATCCACAGCTCCCAGTCGCAAGGCCTCCTGAGCATATTTAAAATCTCCATAACCACTGAGGAAAATAACCTTAATCTGTGATAATTTACTGGAGGGATCATTCCTCGCCTTCTCGCGTAACCGAGCTACCAGCTCAAGACCTGTCATATTGGGCATACGAATATCGGACAGAAGGATATCGGTCGAATCTTTTTCCAGATAATCTAGCGCTTCATTTCCATCTTGAAAAACTTTGACCAACTCAATACCAAGCTTCTCCCATTCGATATGCTCACTTAATCCTTCACGAATCCAAGCCTCATCATCGATAATCATTGCCCGACATGTTGTATTAGTCATTTATGCTCCACCTCTAATTATTTATTGGCACGTGCGCCCAATCGACGCAATTCAATCGCTGCCTCCCGAAAAGCATCCTTTGGCTCCTCATAAAGTGTTACGATTTTGGCCAAAGCCCTTTCCACGGTATCCACCATAGCTGGATAATAGGTAATCGATGGTTCATTCTTGGCCCATTTCATCGAATCTAGAATTAATGCGAAATCTGGACGTTTCTCTTGAAGATTAGGATCACTGAGCAGTGAACGTCTGGCAGGTACACCCCCGGCAAGCGTATAAATTCGTCCACCCCGTTTACCCGTAGAATAATCGATAAACTTCCACGCCAAATCCTTATTGTTGGAACTGGAATTCATCGCCATGGTCCAGCCATGCTGGAATGGGATATGTTTTACTACTCCCTGCTCATCTCTCATTCCAGGAAGCAAAGCAACTTTAATGACATCTTTATAACGACTATCGCTCGACTTGATCATTGGGTAAGACGAATTCCAATATGGAGCAGCCATCGCAACTTCTCCAGATAACAGCGCATCTCTTGTTTTAACGAAATCCCAAGATAACAAATCGTCAGGAATAATTTTCTCGCGAATAAGACGTGCCAGATAATCACCAGCTTGGATCGAAGATTTCGAATCCAGCAGCACTTCTCCGCTATCCTCATCCAGAAAGTCACCACCAAATGACCACAACAGGGAGGCGAAAATTTTCGACCTCTCCTCCGGCACAATGGCCGGCATGACTAACCCCCACTTTGTCGGCGATTGTTGATTCTCAAGCTGCGAGAAGTTCCTTGCAAGCTCATATACTTCATCCCAAGTTTCAGGGGGATTAGGGATCAAATCACTGCGGTAATATAAAAAATGTGTACTGATATCCGTAGGCAGCGCATAGATAGAATCCTGATATTTATAGACAGCCAAAAAATCATTCAGGTCCATTCCTTCTGGATCTGTTCTCTGTGCTTGATAGATGTAATTATCCAGCGGTACGATCGCTTTAGCTGACGCGAACTGTGCGATTGAAGTATTGGGCACGAATACGATATCGAAATCGTCCGAGCCCGCTAGCAATTGGGTTCCTACAAACGTGAAATAACCCTCTCGCCCCAATTCAACAAAATCAACCTTTATGCCCGTTTCTTCCTCAAACGGTGTGAGGAGCTGGCGTAATGCTGCGGACTCAGTGCCCGTACGGATCAACACTTTGATTCTTTTGGAGGGTTCCTGAAGTACTGCTGTAACATCCGTGTCCAAGTCCAGAAGAATCAATCCACTAAACGCCCATACAAGCAACAGTATAAAAGAAATAATAATTAACCTATTAAATTTCCAGCGGCTCACGTTTCCAACTCCTCTGTATCCGAATTAATGATATTCTTCGAAAGGAATACATATGGTCACCACTGTTCCTTCAACCTCGTCTGCTTCGATTTGTAATCCGAATTCCGGGCCAAATGCTAAAGAGATGCGTTTCTGTACGTTCCGCAGCCCTAAATGTTCACTGTTGGCATGATCAAATTGCAGCTTCACATGCTCCATATCGATTTTCTCACCTGTGTTGTGTATCGCAATATAGACGCGGTTCTCCTGCTTGAATGTCCTGATCGTTACTTTTCCACCTCCGCCAATCTTGGATATGCCATGTTCAAGCGCATTCTCAACAATTGGCTGTAAAATTAACGGCATAATCCGGCTATTCAAAGTCTCAGGATCTAAAGTGATCTCGTACTGCAGCTTGTCACGGTAACGGAAGGACTGGATCAACAAATAATTTTCAATATGATCCATCTCCTTCTGCACTGTTGTCCATTCTGACTCCGCATTTAATGTGAACCGGAAAAATCGACCCAGTGCGGTGACAAGCTTGCTGATGGAATCGGCTTTATACTTTTTAGACATCCAATAAATGGTATCCAAAGTATTGTACAGAAAGTGGGGTTGAATCTGCATCTGTAGTGCTTGAAGTAGAGCCTCGCGTTTTTCCTTCTCCTGCTGCTCATTCTCTTGAATAAGTTGTTGAATCCGAAGCATTAACCGATTAAAATTTCGCTGCAGAATGCTGATTTCCTGAATGGAGCCCTGAATCTCTTCTACATGCAATTGATCAAAGGAAAGAAACGGCATCAGCTTGGCCAGCTTAATTACAGGCCTTGAGATCGCAGTGGCCATTAGAATTGAAATAATAGTGAAAATAAGCGCTCCAAGCCCACCCATGACCAGCAAATATTGTAGAATTTTAAGATTGGGTCGCATCAGCTCTTCAAGTGGAACCACTGCAGTCATCTTCCATCCACTAACGGTTGACGTATCGTAGGCCATCAGCCATTTTTGAGAAAACTTCACGACTCCCGTCCCTTGCAAGGAAGAAGAATTTACAGCTTCAGCAATATCAGGCTCATCAAGCAAAGGTGAACGCTGCTGATAGATCTCATCTCCATTTGCATCGGATACGATTAAAGTCCCTGTTGAGCCAATCTGGATATTATCCAAATTCTCCTCAATAAAACGATCGTTTAATTGTATAAAAAGGTATCCCCGCACTTCGGATGTATTACTGTCGATTATCTGTCGCGCTGCAGTAACTGAGTTTCGTACCGGCGTATCGAAGCCATTTTTGCCCCTGTAGATAGCCCATTCATCACTGTACCAGCTCATTTGCAAGGGATGCTTTTGAACTTCCTCTACGATATGTTGATAGTTATCGATATTGACTTGTGAGTAATTTTGAAAGGCGCTGTCAGATGAAAATACGGTTTTGTTAGGGGTAATCAAATATACGGCGCGAATAAGATCCAATCGACCTCTGAACAGGTCGGAATAGACCAGTTCTTTGAACTTCTGATTCGCTTCCATAAGCAGATAAGGGGTATTGTATGAGGCATCCAGAAAATCGAGCGAATGTTGATAAAGCAGCGGCCAGGTAAGTCTATCAATTTCCGTAAGATCCGACTCAAGCACCCGCTGGGTCTGACTGACCGTTTGCAGTAAGTATTGACTAACTTGCTTCTGATAGATTTCATTTTCTTTCTCGTAGATGATATAGGTGATTACAACCAAAGGAAACAACATAAGGAGCAAAAAAACAGTAAGCAACATCGTTCGGATAGAAATAGGCCTATTAAGTAAAAAGATAGTCGCTCCCTCCATTTTATCCAGCTAAAATGTAATCGCTTCCAATAGTACAACTTTTAAATAGTTTTCTCAACACAGGATTTTGTCGGATATTGACTTGTTTTCATATATGCAAAAAAAACCCTTATCTTCAATGCTGAGATAAAGGATCTTCCTTAAAGTTCATAAGATCGTGCAAGACGAAATCCAAGATCATCTACACTAAATGTTGGATGGCTGCGACGACGACATGTAGCTCCACAACCCCTGGCTTCCTCAGCCCAGCTCCCTCCTCGAAAAATGCGATAGGAGCCATACACTTGTTCATCATATAAATCCCAGCACCACTCCCAAACATTCCCTAGCATATCGTAAAGTCCCCATGCATTCGCTTCTTTCGTCCCTACTGTATGGCGTTCGCCCTCTGAATTATCATGATACCAAGCAATCTTATCAAGCTCTCCGTATTGATAACTAGTTGTGCCTGCTTTACATGCATATTGCCACTCTGCTTCTGTTGGAAGTCGATAGCCATCAGATGCCTTATCCCAAATAATATGTTCTCCATCATCGCTACTAACATAAGCTTCTTTCAAACCAGCCCTGCGGGAGAATTGATTACAAAAGGAAATGGCATCATGCCAAGAAATATTGACAATGGGCTTTAGCTCTCCGGTTACAGCGTTGTTAGTTATAACATTATACAGATCCATAGTTACAGGAAAAGGCGCTAGAAGAAACGGCTTTATCTCTGCTCTCCAGCTACTTTTAACTCGATCGTCCCTTAGTTCTACTTCTCCTGCTGGAATTCTAGCCATGGGATAATCCAAGTCACTATTCATATCAGCCGACACTTTATCTACCTCCAATAAAATAATCAAGTATTGACAGGGTGTAAAGAATAGAATTATAATCTAAACAATTCCTAGAAAAATACTATGAATTAAACAATATTCCAAGGATCTACTCTTAATTGGTTTCCCAGAAGAAGGAGTGTAGACAAATGCCAAATGTTCAAACTTTCAAAGCTACTGCACATTTACAAGATGGGGTTAGGGTCATTACTAAAGCAAGACAATTCGAGCTTGTCATCGACGAACCACAAAATCTTGGGGGCACCGATACAGGCATGAATCCTGTTGAAGCTTTGCTTGCTTCTTTAGGG
The DNA here is from genome assembly GCF_002264385.1 of Paenibacillus sp. VTT E-133280. Classification (NCBI taxonomy): domain Bacteria; kingdom Bacillati; phylum Bacillota; class Bacilli; order Caryophanales; family Paenibacillaceae; genus Paenibacillus; species Paenibacillus sp. VTT E-133280. The sequence goes on along the minus strand of NZ_NFUX01000003.1, from coordinate 93,094 downwards.
GCCTGCCAATCCATTGTGGCACGAGTTTATGCCTCTAAATTTGAGGTAGAGCTTGAAGATTTCAGAGTAGATGTTGAAGGTGATTTGGATCTCGATGGATTCTTCAACCGTTCTGATGTTCGCCCTGGCTATTCAGATATTCGCTATACATTCTACATAAAGACCCCATCCCCTGCCGAGAAGGTCGAACAATTTGTACAATTTCTAGAGAGCAAATGCCCTGTAGGTGACACCATTGCTGCTCCGGTGAATCTCAAGCTGAACCGAATCGTGATTGAAAATTAATCAAACCATTGATTAGCTATCATAATTTATAGGACTGTGAGGTTGCATAAGCAACTTTACAGTCCTTTTTCATTTCACTCTCTCTTCCATCATATAATACTAAAAATGAAGGACTGCGGAGGTACCTAAGGAATGAATCCTATACTGAGCACAGTAGATAATGAGATCGAGCGTTTAACAGCATTCCTGATTGATCAACAGCAGCAAGATGGATCTTGGCATTTTTGTTTTGAGAATGGGATCGTTATCGATGCGTATATCATCATCCTCTTTCGGATATTGAATGTGCAGAATGAAGATCTGATCCGACAGCTACATGATCGTATTCTTGCGGAGCAACAGTCCGCTGGATTCTGGAAATTGTATAAAGATGAAAAAGACGGAAACTTATCTACCTCGGTTGAAGCTTATTACGCCCTTCTCTACTCTGGGTACAGTAAAGTGACAGATGAGCCGATATTGCGTGCTAAGCATTATATTCAATCCAAAGGTGGGATTGGAAAAGTTACTAGCATCCTAACTAGAGTCATTCTCGCAGCTACAGGACAGAGCAAATGGCCTTTATCAATCTCTTCGATACCGTTGGAGGTACTGTTATTCCCAACTTATTTTTCTATTAACTATTTCGAGTTCTCCGGCTATTCAAGAGTACATCTCACGCCAATGCTGATTATGGCCGATCGGCGTTTCTCGATCTCAACCGCTAATGCTCCTGATCTGTCTAATCTCATTGACACTCGTATTGAAGAAGATGAACCAGCTCCTCGGGGATATGAGGAAATGAATGACGTTATTCAATCTGGACTAAGCCGACTTCTTGGAAGTCCCCGTTACATTCACGAAGCCGCCCGTGCCAAAGCAGAACAGTTCATGCTCCAGCGAATTGAATCTGACGGAACCCTTTATAGTTATGCAACCAGTACAATTCTTATGGTGTTTGCATTGCTGGCTCTGGACTATGATCAGCAGCATCCTCTGATTACGAATGCTATTCATGGACTTACCTCAATGCAGTGCCGTTCTGACGCTAAAACAACGATACAAAACTCTCCGTCCACAGTGTGGGATACGGCTCTAATTTCCTATGTTTTACAGGAGGCTGAAATACCCGATATTCATGTCGCTATTAGACAGGCTGCTTCGTATCTACTGTCCAGACAGCAGTATAAAACTGCCGATTGGAGCATCCATAATCCGGATACGATTCCTGGAGGATGGGGATTTTCCGAGTCCAATACGATCAATCCAGATGTAGATGACACGACTGCAGCGTTGCGGGCCATCCGAAGCTTAGCAGTTACCCAAACAACTTATCAGGAATCTTGGAATCGCGGACTGAATTGGGCCCTATCCATGCAGAATAATGACGGTGGCTGGCCAGCATTCGAAAAAAACACCAATAAAGAAATGCTTACTTGGCTCGCAATCGATGGCGCTAAATCTGCTGCTATTGATCCCTCAGAAGCGGATCTTACCGGGCGTACCTTGGAGTATCTTGGAAACTTCGCCGAACTAGATATGCGACACAAATTCATTAAACGAGGTGCCAAATGGCTGACCCAACATCAGGAGAAGGATGGCTCATGGTACGGAAGATGGGGCGTTTGTTATATTTATGGGACTTGGGCTGCCTTAACAGGAATGCGGGCCGTTGGCCTGCCTCCTGAACATGATGCATTGCAAAAAGGAGCAAATTGGCTCCTTAGCATCCAAAACTCGGATGGGGGTTGGGGGGAATCTTGTCACAGTGATCGGTTATTGCGATATGTACCATTGGGTGAAAGCACCCCTTCTCAAACGGCTTGGGCGCTTGACGCACTCATCGCTGTTCAGCCAGAACCAACACCTGCAGTAAATCGAGGCATTAAAAAGCTTATCGCATCTATACGCGAAGACGATTGGAAAAGCTCTTATCCGACAGGAGCCGGTCTTCCCGGTAATTTTTATTCCAATTATCACAGTTACCGTTATATCTGGCCTTTACTCACACTGAGTCACTACAGAACGAAATACGGTCAAGAATAACACAGAGTTCTATAACTAGTCTTGATCTGCTCCACTTCTTAACTGTCTTATTAAAGCTTGAATCGCCCCCATGTGCAGCCCTTCATGCAAAATCGTTCTTATCAGTACCTGTTCAATAGTATGCATCCCCATTTCAGTAGGAGCGAACTCTTCCTCTAGGCGATCTTGATACAGCTCCTGAATGACATGTGGCTGTTGCCGCAAAAGCGGAATGAGTTGAGTGATAGTGTTGACCCGTACCCTCACGTTCTCCAGACGGCATGAGCCCTATGCTCTCATAATATCGAATCGTTCGTGGAGTTACTCCAGCTCGTTTGGTTAGTTCTCCAATTCTCATACGAGTATTCAAATTATTCACCTCTATAAACATGATGTTTACGTTACATTCAGAGTAGAGATTCCATGTATGGAGGTGTCAATAGATCTAACTTTAGATAGTAAAAAGACAATCTGGTAGTGTTCTGGTTGCGTTCTTCAGTACTAGAGAATCTCTGCCTGATGTTTCGATTTGCGGCGGCTTTCTGGAGTGTATGCAGCAAGTACTATTTGACTGTAGCTAGGCTCTGAATAGTTGATGAACCCGGGCAAGTAACTGTATTCTGTACAACTATTCCGTATGCAAGTAGACAACTTCGGACTTTAACTGTATTTTATACAACTAAAATCGAGTGAATTCACCTATTTGGCTGTAAATCAGGAGAATAGTTGTATGAAGTACACTTATATCCATTCGTTGAGCGATTTAAAGGATTATAGTTGTACTAAATACAGCTAAACGTCTCGCTCATCTCACTTTCACCCTCTGCTCCCGTCAGCTCACCAAAACGTTTCATAGAAACGTTGAGCTTCTCTTATTTCATCGCCTTAGTCAGCTAATGGACCCATCTGCTGTTTGGAAAGCAGCATTCCAGCCAAGTAGATCAGTGATAAAACACAGTGACACGGCGGTACGCCGAGCCCATCTTTTATAAGCACTGGTGTAAGTCGTCAGATTTAATGGGTTGTGAAGGGTTACTTGGGTAGTGAACTTTTCTGGCACTTGGCTGAACGATGGTATCAACCAGTGGTGTGCTGTCACGTCACATGCATTCTTTTATCGCCTGCAGCGAATTTGCCATCTGCATATTCATTCATTCATCAGCAGCATTACTCGATTTACATTGGTGCGCGAACCCGAAACTACTCTCTTTCAAGAAACAGGTGTAATCGTTGGAGGCTTCGCTGCTCTTTCCCAAGCATGGGTGACTTGCAATGTTGCTGCGTAGGTGATCAACGAAACGAATAGCGCTCCGGATAGTTCAAGGAACTGCCCCAGAGCCATTCGTTCCAGAATACCGTGAGCCGTCAACCCGCAGATCGTCATGACAATCCCTCCTGCACCCACCTTGAATACAATGCGAAAATCAAAATAAAATCCGATCGTTCCTGCCACAGACAAAAAATTCAACAGTGTCAGAAGCATGAGTCCCAGTCCGAACCCTATAGCAACCCCTTGGATTCCAATATTAGAACCGAGAACAAAGATCGTAATCACTTCAAAAACATTCGTAAGAATATGGTTCCACATGACGGTTGAGGCTTTCCCCAAACCAAGCAGAATCGCTTGCAATGGCGCTCCAAAATAATAAAGTAAAAACAAGGGTGCAATCAGCCTTAGCAGCTCACCTGCTTCTGGCGAATGATAGATCATAGTAGTTAATGGTACAGCCCATAAGTACAGGATGATTGTACATGGGAGACCTACAATAAGCGCCGATCGCATAGCCATATCCATCCGACTATGCATAAGCTTACTATTATTGCTCACACTCGCTTCGCTTATTGCCGGTATTAATGCAGTGGACAACGATTGTGTGAAGAAGCTGGGAAGAAACAACATCGGGAGAGCATATCCCGCCAGAAGTCCGAATTGCTTGGTCGCCATCTCAACACCTACACCAAACAGGACTAGACTTTTCGTAATCAGCAGTGGGAGAAACGCATGATAGATGGAATGAATAAAACCGCTGCCTGTCATCGGTAAGCCGATGCGCAGCAGATCTCTCAACGTACTGTCTCCCTTGGGTGAAAGACTTGATGGAGGCGGTGGGGAGGTTTTGATCTTCCCTCGATTTGCCCATTTGAAGACAGAAAACAAATAGAGCAAACCAAAACCTTCGCCGATCACGGAAGCCGCCATAGCGCCCGCAGCTGCATAGACAATCCCATAAGGCAGCAAAACGTTGACAACACCGATAATGACAATGATTTGCGCCAAATTCTCAATAATATCCGAAAAGGCCAGCGGGTTCATGTTCTGTTTCCCACGAAAATAACCTTTCAGTACAGCTGACATCGCAATAATTGGAATGATCGGCGTTATAGCGACCATAGCATAATACGCCCGCTGATCGGCTAGAAAAACCGACGCGATCCATTTGGAACCAAATAGAGCCACCAAAGTTAGTATAATGCTCAACGTACCCGTAATACTTAAGGATACTGTGAGAATACGCTTCACTCGCGCTTCATCCTGCTTAACCTCAGCTTCTGAGACAAGCTTTGAAATCGCAACAGGTAGCCCCAGCTCTGTCAGCGTAATAAACAAGGGAAGCAGTGGATGAGCAATCATAAGCAGCCCTACCCCCTCGGCTCCCAAGAAACGTGCCAGCAAGACGCCATTCAAAAATCCGAGCCCTTTTGTAAAAAATGCCGACACGGTTAAAATGAACGTTCCACGAATAAAGCTTTGTTTACGCATCGCCATTTCTACGCATCTCCACCTATGGTTTGTCCTGTCCTACTTTCTAACTTATTCGAACAAACGCTAGGACATGCAGACAAGTATTTGTAAAGTATATAATCTGCAAAAAGCCCGACACACCAACTATGGTGTATCGGGCTTTTCCTCATATTTTAGTATCCGAGCAGACTCTTGGTTTTGTTGAAAATTTCATTAGCCATTTCTGCGTAACGTGAACTTCCATTAGCTTCTGTAGCTGAAACATAGGCATCCCATTTCGATAGGCTCTCCTGACCTGTTATGAATTTCAAGGTCATCGTACTAACATAGTCCATTAAAGGGGTTGAAATCAGGTTCATTTCCTCACTCTCGTCAGGCGTACCCATGATAGGTGGTGCGATAGCACGTGGCTCACGAGTGGCAAAAATCCGGTCATTATAGTCTTTTTCTCCTGGTGTCATTTTGGATAACTTCAATTTGGAGGAACCTCCATAAGCGAATACCCCGCCGCCAAATCCGAAATCAACATTCAGTTTCTTCGTTGCGGTATCGTCATTTAATCCATTATACGAAACATCCGGATTCAGCTTGATGGTGCCATCAGCATCTTTGGTATAAGTCTCTCCTTCAACCCCCCATAAGCTGAGCGTCTGCCCTTCATCGGAGTACCATAACCAATCTACAAAACGAAGCATTTTAATAAAATTCTCTTCGCCAAGATCCTTTAAAGCGTTCTGACTGATCATAACGCCGTTTTCTAGTCGGGAGGTTTCGATTTGCAGCTGCCCTTTTGGTCCACCTGGTTGAACAATCATATACAGATCACTGTTCGGGTCCTGCATTTTGGTTTTAAAATCAGCCAGCAGCTGGTAATTGCCGTTAATCACAAAGCTGTCGCCTTTAAAAAACTTAGAGCGGGCAGTATCATCTTCTTGTGTAAAGGACTCTGGATCCATAAGCCCCTCATTAATCAGTTTATTAAAATAGGTCAAATAATCTTTAAACTCATTCGTGGAGTTGGCAAAATAAAATTCCTTTTTAGCCTCATCAAACTTCATTCCGTTCGCAAGTCCCCAGCCGCCAGTTACACCATATGGAACAGCAGCAATATTCAGCGTAGATTTCCCTTGGAATTGATCAGAGAATACATAGTCCTTACCTGTATACGCTTTCACTTTCTTCAGTGCTTCATAGAAATCTTCATATGTCCATTTGCCTTCTTCTGCTTCTACATCTACCCCTGCTGCTTTAAAAATATCTTTACGAATGATGTAGGAATAACCACCACCAGCTACTTCCCAAAGACCAGGCAATACATAATATTTTCCGTCCGCTTGCAATTTGACTTTCAGATCTTCTTCGAGATTCCACTGCTTAACAGCCTTCATGTAATTAGGCATATACTGTACCCAATCACTTATGGCTACAATTTGCCCACTAGGAATAAAGGCAGCTTCCTCATAAGTTTTTGGGATAATATAAGGGGCGTCTCCACTATTGACTAACAGTGACTTTTGATTTTCATATTCAGAACGGGCGGTTATAGATAAGTCGAAGCTTACGTTTGTTTTTTCCTTGATCGCACTCCATAGCCTCCAATCTTCTTTATACGGATAACCTTCATTGTCACTAAACATCATTGAGTAGGTCACAGGTTCATTAGAATTAAATGTTTGATCCTCTCCAAATTTGTAATCCAGTGTCGCTTCTTTATCAGGAGTATTCTCTGCTGTATTATTTGCCGATGCTGAAGGAGGTGGAGATGCATTGTTTTTCTCATTACTTGAGCACCCCGTCATACCAAATGCTAACACTAGCGCCATAGTGACCCCTAAAAATTTACTGCTTCTTGTTTTATTCATCCCTAACCTCCTAAAAAAATTTGTGAACGAGAGCTTACTTGGTAAACTTGGACTCTATCTTTGATCTATATCCAGGAAGTAAATCCCCGTTACCCTTTTACAGAACCGATCATCATCCCTTGCACGAAGTACTTTTGCACAAACGGATAGATACAAAGGATCGGCAATGAGGTGAGAACCATAGCTGCTGACTTCACAGTTGCTGCAATCTGATTGGCGGTTTCGGAGGTTGCTCCGACCTCGGTTGGACTGATGGCGTTCTCAATAATTTGCCGTAAATATAATGCCACTGGCCATTTATCCTTTGATTGCAGGTACAGTGAAGGACCGAACCAGTTATTCCAAATGCCTACCATCACAAACAGCACCATCGTTGCTATAATCGGCTTGGACAAAGGCAATGTTATTCTCATAAAAATTCCGTAAATATCCAGACCATCCACTTTAGCCGCTTCTTCCAGCTCATTAGGCAAACTTGCGAAAAAGGTCTTCATCAAAATGACATTAAAAGCGCTGATCGCTCCAGGAATTACAATTGCCCAGATGGAATCCCTCATGCCTAAGGTTTTGGCAATCAAAATGTAGTTAGGGATCAGACCCCCTCCGAAATACATCGTAAAGAGCACAAAGGGAATGAAGAACTTATTCATGCGCAATTTATCCTTGGAGAGTGGATAGGCTAAAATAGCGGTAGCCGTCACTGAAATCAATGTCCCAACAACCGAATACAGAATGGTATTGCCGTAATACTTAAAAAAGTCAGGCTTACTCAAAATGATCTCATACGTTTTGGTTGTGAAGCCTACCGGATAGAAGCTAACCTTACCCGCATATACGGCGGCTTCCGAGCTAAACGACTGAGCTATCAAATAGACAAATGGATATAGGGTGAAAAATACAACAATCGCCATTATGAATCCGTTTACAATAGTAAATGTACGAGAGGATATGAACATCTTCACGCCAAGCTCTCCTTTCTACCACAAACTCGAGTTTGTAGTTTTTTTCGAAATTTGGTTTGCGATTGTAACCAGGATCAAGCCGATAACGCCTTCAAATAACCCGACGGCTGTAGCAAAACTGAAATTACCACCGGTAATCCCCATTCGATATACATAAGTAGAAATAACATCTGCTGTTTCATAGGTCAGCGGATTGTACAATAGCAAGATTTTCTCGAAATTGGAACCTAAGATCCCGCCAATATCCAGAATAAGTAGCGTCATAATGGTTGGTAGAATACCGGGAATCGTTACATGAAGCGCCAGCCGAAAACGGCTTGCTCCATCGATTTTAGCCGCTTCGTACAGTTCGGTATTAATGCTGGTCATAGCTGCTAAATAAAGAATCGTCCCCCACCCTAACCCCTGCCAAATCCCTGATGTGACGTAGATCGTCGGAAACCATTGCGGCAACGAGATAAAGGCTATTTTACTAAAGCCCAGATTAGCCAGCAGCGCGTTGATTGGTCCATTTAAAGACACCATTTCCTTGATCATGCCTGCCACAATAACCATCGAAATAAAATGCGGTAGATAGGATATGGTCTGCACGAGTTTCTTCACCCGCATGCGCACCAGCTCATTTAGAAGCAGAGCGAAGATGAGAGTTAACGGAAATCTGAAACATAAATAAGTGACACTCAATACCAAGTCATTCTTAAATGCTCTCCAAAAGGTAGGATCATTCATGAATTTGCGGAAATAGGATAACCCTACCCATTCCGAGCCAAATAAATTGGGTCCCCCTCTGTATTTTCGAAAGGCAATTACATTCCCCAGCATCGGCGCATATTTGAAGATGAGAAAATAGAGTACGGGTATAACCAGAAACGAATACAGCTTCCATTCCTTTCTGACGTGCATCCAAAGTGAGCTTGTGTGCACTGCCTTGTTTCCGACTGCCATGACATCGCCACTTTCCTTTTTATAATGTATATTCGTTGTTAGCTGAACTGAGTGTTCAATTAGCCGATTCTCAGCTACATAACAGGATGCCAATCCTTCAAAATCAATAAGGTCGGTCATCATTAGTTCTGTTGTTGTATAAATCTCATCCTCCTCATTAAAGAAATATTATGAAATAAATAGATAATTTACCAATAACGTGTTATTATTTTGAATGCGGTTTCAATGGCTTTATTATATCGGCTTTATTTTTACTGTTCTTCGTGAATTTTGCTTTTGACTGATCAAATATTGCTAAAATACACAATCCGTTATGAATGTCTTTTACGAAATCTTTGATTTGATTAGAATCTATCAAATGATTTGAACAACGAAAGGACGGGATACTGATGATCGAAACGCTGCATGGAGCGATGGAAACAGTCTCCTATAACGAGCATTTCGGAATTCGTATTTATTTAAATCAAGAAGCTGAGAATTACCCCATCCATTGGCATACCGCCGCTGAGGTCATCATGCCCCTCGAAAATACTTATACCGCCGTCATCGACAGCACCGAGTATAAGCTTAATTCGGGTGATATTCTCATCATTCCCTCGGGGCAGCTACATCAGCTCTATGCACCTGAGTCCGGTAAACGGCTCATCATGCAGTTTGATTGCTCCATACTTTTCAACCTAAATGGCTTAGACTCTACTTTTCATTTGCTTCGCCCATGCTTAGTTATTACAGCGGAACAGAATAAGGAGCTACATGGTTCACTCAAACCCCTGCTGTTGAATCTGATGAATGAGTATTTTAGCCAATATCTGTTTAAGGAAGCTGCGGCATATTCCATACTGGTTCATTTTTTTGTCGTTTTAGGACGAAATTTCATGGGTAAGGAGCGTCACTTTTATCATGTAAAACAGCAAAATCAGCATAAATACATTGATAGGCTTCTACAAGTCTGCAATTTTATTAATGAGCACTGTACGGAGAACATTCAGGTGGAAGAACTCGCAGAGATTGCTGGGTTTAGCAAATATCACTTTATGCGTTTATTCAAACAATTCATGGGAATGTCCTATTACAGCTATATCAACCAGCATCGCATCATGCATGCAGAGAAGCTGCTTATCGATCCGAATTTATCTATTATGGAAATTGCCATGAATTCCGGATTTGAGAGTCTTCCCACCTTTAACCGCGTGTTCAAAAATTACAAAAAATGCACGCCAACAGAATACAAAGGTCTTTACGGAAATCATTCACAGCATTAATGACGTGACCTACTCCCATCAGAAGTGGTTACTAGCGGTTCCATGCAACAATAGGTACAACAAAAAAACCGCGAAAAATATCGCGGTTTTTAGAAATAAACGGTATTAACGATCTATCTAATAATAAAACACGTGATACCTAGTCGACTTTATTGAATTCAATCCAATCGATCTGCAAACCTGGTTTGATGAACTCTAATTTCATATCATAAAGACCTGCTTCAAGCTCAACTTTCACAAGCTTTTGTCTAATCCATTGACCTTCAGTACCATTCGTTTGAATGGTTGTCATCAATTGATCATTCACAGACACATTGCATGCACTTTGAGCCAGTTCAGGTTCGGTTGACATGATATGCACCAGGATACGGTATTGACCAGCCTGTTCTACTTTAAAGCTAGTCGATCCTTCTACGACAGGTTTAACCTGTGGATTTTGAGATAACGATTGAGCTTGTTGTTCAGAAAGTGAAGGATTAGCTTTGAAGGACTCCACTGTTTCTACGATTTCCTGTTTTCTCGAGAATACAGGTGCATTCATGATAAACTCACAAATGTTTTTAGCAGAACGTTGCAGCTCTCCACGGGTTAACGTACCATTTTCCAAGGACTCAATGGTGTTATCATTCCATCCGTTAATTTCCGCACCATAGTTAGGTACAACCATATAGAGGTCGTTTTGTGCACGAATCATCCAGTTTGTAAATTTACGATCTGCTGGTCCGCCATTAACGACATCATTCATGATCGCCCACCAGTCTGTCATTACAATCCCTTTAAAGCCCCACTCCCCGCGAAGGATCGTGGTGTTCAAATCATAATTAGAAGCCGCCCAATGTCCGTTAACTGGATTATAGGAAGTCATGATAGAATTCGAACCGCCCTGCTTCACCGCGATTTCAAAACCTTTTAAATAAATCTCACGAAGCGCACGTTCAGACACTACGGCGTTTACCTTACTGCGGTGCTTCTCCTGATTATTACAAGCGAAATGCTTCATCGTAGCGGTAGAGCCGCCTTTCAGAATACCGCGAGTACATGCAGCAGCAAACACTCCAGAGATCAACGGATCTTCTGAAAAATACTCAAAGTTACGCCCATTAAGCGGACTGCGTCGGATATTAAGGCCAGGTCCAAGCAAGGAATCAACGTTATTTCTTAACAATTCTTGTCCTTCCAGAACATAAAGTTCTTCGACCAAATCCGCATTCCATGTAGCTGCAAGAAGTGTTCCGATGGCAACTTGAGTCGCCTTAGCACCGCTATCCATACGAATCCCTGAAGGACCATCAGCTGTAGCTGCAACCGGAATTCCGAGATTAAATAAACTGTCACTTACGCCTCCAAATGCAGAGGCCGTTCCCGGTGTAACTAAAGGACTGCTCATGCCTTCGCCCCGTACAATTGCAGCCAAATCCTCATCGCTGAGCTGGGCAATAAAGGCTTCCATACTAACCTTCTGTTCATATACGTCTCTTAATTTATATCCTTTATTACCTGTTTGTGAGATCGTCTCTGGAAGATTAGTTTCAATTCGCTCAGCTAACGAAATCTTACGTTTAGGAACTTCAACATAAACAATCTCGTACGAACCGTCCGACTTCTGAGTGCCTGGCATCATTCTCGTGAAGCTTTCTGTAGGCGCAAGAGCTTCTTGCAGTTGCTCCACAACTTGAAGAGTTTCTACAACGTAGCCATCTTTACCCTCAACGCCGACTGCTACCACTTGTTTAACACTAGTTCCCACATACAAGCGGTATGTACCTTCTTCGAGAACATAGGCAGAAGCATGCCCTGTCACGCCTGCGTCATCATAAGATGCCATCGACTGAGCTGAGAAACTCACGGTAAGGCGCTGAGCTTCACCTGGTTCAAGGACTTTTGTCTTACCGAATGACACCAGAGCTTTAACTGGTTTACCGAGCTTACCTTGCGGAGCTTCATAATAGACCTGAACAACCTCTTTACCAGCAAAGGTAGTTCCTGTATTGGTAACGGTTACGCCGATTTCAATGTAAGACTCGCCTTCTTTGGTCATCAATTTAGCTTCTTCTGGCTCGATACTAAAAGTTGTATAAGATAAACCATAACCAAATTCAAATTGAACCTTATCTGGGCAAAATGTCTCGAAGTAACGATATCCTACATAGATATCTTCCTGATACAAGTTCATAAATTCGTTTCCGTAATTCTGTGTTGACGGGTAATCATTGATGGAATATGCGATTGTATCCGTCAGTTTACCACTAGGAGTTACCTCTCCAGACAGCACATCTGCAATCGCATTTCCGCCTTCCATACCACCCTGCCATGAATAAATCACAGTTGAAATCGGATATTTATAGCTTTCATCGTTCATCCAGTTCATATCAATAATGTTGGAAACATTCAGAACAACGATCGTTTGCTCAAAATATGTAGTTACTTGCTTCAGCATTGCCTTTTCATCATTCGTTAGTTGATAACTACCCGGAGCGTCGGCATTATCCTGATCTTCTCCTGCTGTACGTCCGATTACAATGACAGCCTTGTTGGATTTGTTTCTAGCCTCGGATACCAATACATCGTTCAAAGACATTTCCTTCTGATGCCAAGGTTCTGCAGCCCATGCGCCTCCACCGTTGTCAAATGGATTCTGCTCAATCCACTTTTCATAAACCGCTGCCAGTTCTTCGTTAACTGTAAAGTTCTTCTTAGTGCGAAGACCATCCAATAAATTGGTCGTATAAGTAACATGGACACTACCGCCGGAACCTGTACCACTTCGATAATAATTCACTTGGGATCTGCCAAAAATCGCAACATTATCGCCTGCGCCAAGCGGTAAAACCTGATTGTCATTCTTCAGCAGCACTGCACCTTCTGCGGCTACTGTCCGGCTAAATTCTGCAAAACCTTCTAATGGAATTCCCACATTCTGTGTGCTCAACTTATTTCCTCCTGTTGTTCAATTCTATAGGTTGTTTCTTGAAATCTTCATTCCTTTAATAACATGCTAACAATGCATCTATATCATTATAGTACATTGGAAAACTGGAATATATATAATAATTAACTTTATTAATATAATAATTTTAGTTTAGACCATTCACTAATTTAATAACGAGTAATTCACAAAGCAAAAATTAATTGACTATATATCTCAAAGTCCAAAATCCGTAAAAGGTTTAGCTAAAAATACGCAAATGACGGTTGCTAATGTTTCGCAGCATTTACAGACACTACACAACGCAAAGCTAGTAAGTTTCAAGAAGCAAGGAAATTTTGTTTTTTATGAATTAGCTGACTCTTCGATAATTGATTTCATACGCACGTTGCATAGTTTATCTGAGAAACAATTAGTTCAAGTACAACTAATTCAAAAGAATTTCAAAACAAGCATTTTCAGATGGATGGATTGTCTTTGATCGAATTGAAAAACCGTATGGATAATGGTGAAGTTTTGCTGCTGGATGTAAGACCGAAGGAAGAATATGATGAGGAACATATTCCAGGGGCTATATCTATTCCTATTGAAGAATTAAAAGAGAAGCTTGTATCCTTACCTTCAAATTGTGATGCAGTCGCTTATTGTAGAGGACCTTACTGTTATTATCCGTGGAGGCAATCGAATTATTAACAACAAAAGGGGGTTAATGCTTTTCGCTTGGAACAAAGGTCCAAGATTAGAACGAATTCATACAGCTTCTATCAATAAAAAGAGCGTTATTATTAGAGCCACTGTAATGGTCTTAACACAAATTATTATGATCGCAATTATGACAATGACTGGTGGTGGCCTCCTTGCTTTATTCCTGATTCCGGTCGTTCTGTCATCCCGAAATTTTAAATAATAACAAAGGGTGATCTCAAGCACGCTATGAGATTATCCTTTGTTATTTAGCGGTCCTGTTTTTTGAATAGCATTCGTTTTATCCTAAGAGTGGGCTAACTGTAATTTGATTAAGACTAATTTCGCCATGGCCACCACTAATTTTGAGCGTATTGATAGCACCCGGCAATAAATTCACTGTAATATTCGTATTTCTACTAAATTCCTGAGAACCACCTGTGGATAGGGCATTCAGGAGGGAATAATCCTTATCATTGACGTATAATCTCACTTTTGCCAGGCGTTCACGCGTAGCATATTGAAGTTCTATAGACGCTCTTCCCCCTTCACCTCCATCTACATTATTGATGAGAACGTAAGAACCTTCTGTTTGTAAGTGGCTCACCACCTGCTGACCCGATGCCAGTGTCTGTATTTCTGCTCCTCCAAAAACGATTCCCTCGGCTGCAGGATACGTCTTAAGATAAGGATTCGCTTCCGGTGCAGCTCCAAGCGAAGAGACGCCCTCTTTGGTCTGGATAACCGTCTTGATCGTACCGTCTTCGTTAAATTCTAGGTAATCGATACACACACTGCGCAGATTGCCTTCTCCAGAAATGGCTTGATTATGATAGAACAAATACCATTTCCCCTTGAACTCCACCACAGATCCATGCGTTGTTGAACAACCGGTCGGCTCCAGAAAGATTCCTCTGTACGTCCACGGACCTAACGGATTCTCACTGGTTGCGTATCTCATTCGATTATTGTTTTCTAAGTTATCGGCATAGGTGAGGTAGTACAGATTCTTTCTTTTAAATACCCAGGCTGCTTCATGAAAATCTTCTAGTCCTTCCATTTCGGTCATTCCATTCTTCAGAGACAACATATCCTCACTCAATTCCCCACCTAGACATACACTGCCCCCGCCGTAATACATATAGGCGCTATCCTCTTCGTCCACTATTACACATGGATCAATCAAGGCGAACCCGCCAAGCCCCGGAATATATCCCTGATCCTTAAAATCACTGGCTGGCTTCTTGCTGGTCGCTACCCCAATTTTCCACGAATCATTCCAATTTGAACCACTTGGATGAGGATAATAGAAATAGTAGGTTCCGTTCTTGTACGCACAGTCTGGAGCCCACATGAAACCGCCTTCAGGTCTGCCCCAAGAGACATCATCCGAACTAAGAATTTCGCCTTCATCCAACCAATTAACCATGTCCTGAGAGGAGAAAACATGATATCTGTCCATAAGATCACAACCTCTGGCCGGGTCCATATCATGAGATGCGTAAATATAAATCTTGCCATCCTTCCAGACATGGGCTGATGGATCTGCTGTATAGATAGACGTAATTACAGGGTTCAAGGATGTTTTCTGATTCGTTTCGACATATAGTTCTTGCTTGTTGTAAGTCACGCCAAATACCTCCTGAAATTTGTTTTTTGATTGGATGTTACTCTAACTCTGTATTAGACCATGAGTATTTTGGTTGCCAAGACAGGAGCTGTTTAGCTAAAGCATTACTAACGATAGCCTCTCTATCTAGGAATGGCTTACGCAAATCTACGACTTCAGGGTAGAAGCTCTTCAGCAGCTCTTCCGTTGTCCGGTCACTTAATGTATCATCTCCAGTGATATTCAGATGAATGGCTCCATTAAGCTTCGCATCTAAAGCGGCCATACAAGCGCTAACTGCATCGCGAATATCAATATAACTCCATAAAATATGTTTAAATGTCTCCGGTTTGGCTATCGCTAAATGTCGATAATCTCCTGGGCCAGTGATCATTGAGAATCGGAGTGAGGTCACCTGCATACCATTTCTCCGGTGAAACATTTCGGAGGTCAGTTCGTTGACAACCTTGGAGAGACCATAACATTCCTGCGGGAGCTGGGGATGATCTTCATCTACTGGAAAATAGTGCGGAGAGAATGGTTGTGGAGCCCAGGCAAACCCGTAAGAGGACTCACTAGAGCCCATAACTACTTTTCGAATACCCAAGAGTGAAGCCGCTTCCAGCACATGATATCCAGCCACCGTATTATTCGCATAAATATAAGCGTGTGGATAATGAATCGGAGCAGGTATAGCTGCCAAATGAACGATAGCGTCGACGCCTTCTAGCGATCCCACCACTTGCCCGAAATCATTTAGATCGACTTTAACCTGCTTACAACGGATTCGATCTGACAGATGATTATCTAATGACACGACATTATAATGCTGCTCTTGGAGCATCCCGATCACTTGAGAGCCGAGTTTGCCCCCTCCACCCGTAACTGCAATAGTGTTCATTTCAATATACCTCCTTTATCAGCTTTTTTTCTCTGAATCTAAGGGCGAACCAACGTTCCGTCCGCTTTGCGGTCCAGAGGATAAGGCCGATGATATGAACTAGAATTCCATTGTTCTCTGAGAAGAGATTTAGCCATCACTTCATCGATATCAATACCGAGTCCCGGTTTGTCAGAGGGGTACAGATACCCACGATGTCTGATGATATGACCTGGAAAAGCCTCTAACTCCTTCTCCTTGAAATGATTGATTTCCTGAATGCCGAAATTCCAGACTGCCATATCCAGATGCACTGCAGCGGCCTGGTTCACCGGATCATTCTCGCCACCTTCTTGCCAGGCTGTACGGACGCCGTAGATTTCACCCAGTGCAGCTATTTTACGACATGCGCTGATGCCACCTGCCTTGGAGACTCGTACCCGAATAAAATCAATCAGCTTCTCTTGCATAAGTCCTGTCCATTCCTGCGGATTCACGAACAACTCCCCTACCGCCTGCGGTGTGGCGCTCTGTTGTCGAAGCTGACGGTACCAGCCCATCTGCTCGGGTGCAAGTGCATCCTCTAAATAGAAAAGACTATATGGCTCTAAACGTTTTGAAAGTTGGATCGCATGGATAGGTGAAAGATGCTCATGAACATCATGCGTAAACTGAACCCCTGAACCAAATTCCACACGGAGCTTCTCGAACATGTCAGGAATGGTAGTCAGATAAGCATGCTCGTCAAATACAGGACCACTGCTCCAAGGATAGACTGGGAGGTTCGCTTCCTTTCCGCTAACAAAACCACCGCCTCCGTATCCTCCCATCTGGACGCGGATCACGGTGTATCCTTCTTCTATAAATTTATGAACCTCTTCCTTAAGCTCTGTGATATCGGCACCACCCGCATGGCCATAACAAGGCACCGCCGAACGACAGGCACCGCCCAGTAACTGATAGACTGGCAGCTTCGCTTCCTTGCCTTTGATATCCCACAAGGCCATATCAATGCCACCGATAGCCGTGTTCATAATCGCACCATTTCTCCAATAGCCGCTCATATGCATGAGATGCCAAAGATCTTCAATATTTGCCGGGTCACGACCCACAAGTAGTGGTGCAAGCAGTTGTTCAACCACTTGAACTACAGCCTCGGGATTGTACAAATCTGATGCGGAACCAACTCCGTACAAACCGTCCTGATCCGTCGTTACTTTCACAATAGTCCAGCTTCCATCGTGTCTAGTGCGGATGCATTTTATTCCTGTTATTTTTGCCATGATTTCACCATCCCCTTATGTGTCGCTTCTATTTTAATGCAATCATCGACACTTCCAAACGGGGCGTTATTAAACTTTCCATCCCATTTCTATCCTCTTATTTAATTGTAGAATGGCAGAAAGCAAAAAGCGTCCCAGACTGTCGTTAAACAACAGCTCAGGACGCCTTTTTAATTATCAGAAGCTTTATAATTACTCGGCTTCCTTTGCTATGGCAAATACTGACTTCACTTTAAGTTATAAATCCGATACAGAAGGACTGCGGTTTCCGCACGGGTTAGCTTACCTGAAGGATTCAGATGACTACCACTTCCTTGTAACAAACCTGCCTCTACTAACATGTTCATACTGGTATGCGCGTAACCGGAAATGTGACTCTCATCTTTAAAGCTGCTCAGTTTGACTTCCCCTAGTGGTGTCAGGAGTAACTCTTTGAGTTTCAAAGCTCGAACAATGAAGACGGCTGCATCTTCCCGACTAATGATCGCATCTGGCATAAATCTTCCGGTACCGACTCCGGTTGCAATACCCAGCGCTTTAGCCGTTTCAACTGCCTCGGCATAGTAAGCACTTGGGTCCACATCACTGAACGGTGTTGCTTCTGAGACGCTTAGACCCAATGTATCCACAAGCAGCTTCACAAAGTCGGCCCGTTTTATAGGTGCTGCCGGTTGAAAGGCTGTGTTTGAAACCCCTTGTATAATCCCTTTAGCTGCTAATTGCTCTATAGCATCCTGTGCCCACGGTACATTCTCTAAATCTGTGAAGGATAGAACATTGAACGATACCACATATTGCCCCAGATCCTGCACCTTAAAGACTACAGCACCCTCTTTATATTTTGCACCGGGTACAACCTTTGTCTTCATATCCTGAAGAATTTGTAAGATGCCTAGACTGGAAGATTTATTGACCTCGCTCGCTGGGAGGTTATAGGGAATCGCCAATGTAAGCAAAGAATTCTTATCACTCCAAGAAACGATTTTGCCACCTGAAACAATTGTAAGTTCTACTGCTGGAAGTTTATCCAGCTTATCCTGAATGTCTTTACTCCATTTCATACGGTCTGCATTTCGCAGATAGAAAGTAACCGTCGAATCGAGATCTTTTCGGATAGATGCCAGTAAGTTGCCCGGTAGGTAAAGAGTACCTGTTGGCAGTACAAGCTCGAGTGTTTGCTCTGCAGTACCACTCGCTACGAATGTTGAAGGCAATTCAATACCATATCCTACAGCCCCATTAACTGCTGTTACCTGAACCGCTACCTGCTTTACTCCATTTTTATCAGTTCTTGCTTGTGCGAATGCTCTGGCAAGCTCTTCCGCTGTGACTACAGCGTTAGCACTTTTCGATAAGGGATCAAGAACTGGTAAGATCTTCACTTCAACAATACCATCGGCTCGTAGAGTGATTGATACGTTATTACTAGGCTTAGGGGTAGCGGATGGCACTGGTGCTGGTGTTTCTGTGCCAGGTCCTGGTGTTGGCTTCACGGGATCTGGATCAGGTTTACTCGGCACTCCGATAGCTGCCAATCTGGCAATCAAAGCCGTCTTCACCATTCCTGCAGGTAGCAGGCTTACAAAATTAGCAGCCGAATCTTGTCGTGTGGTATCCTTGTGAATCTCCGCTTGAGCAACCTGTGCCGTAGCAGACTGGATAAGTAAATCTGAATAATCACGATTCAACAGGATCAGTTCTCCATACAACGCAGCATCCTTACTAGAGCCAATCCCCTGATTGTACTCCATGAACCCCGAACGCCCTGCTCCATCGTTTTCATTGATCAATACCGTAAAACCAATTACATCTGAGGGTGAGAACGTATAACCAGCTTTGTGTAGTTCACTAAACGGAAGCGTCAGTTTATAAGTCGTCTGATGATTCGCCTCGTCACGAGTGATATCCGCCTGAACGTTATTCAGCGCTCCAGTCTGTACGCCCTCTGGTGCTCTCCATCTCCATTTGCTGACATTACCTTGGTTGTTCAAGGCAAAGCCTAATTCACTCACATTTTTACTGGATGAACCGTCCTTCTTGGACAGGTCTATACCAAGCTGTAAACTATCACCTTGCCAAATATCTCCGCCATTCCAGGTCTGTGCATGCACATCATCCTGAACTACAATAGTTGTGTACAAATTCTGTGCATCCCAATTTACATTGGCTTGTGCGCTGAGATCGTCTATGCCCTTCCATTGCCCGCCGACACTGGAATATTGGTCGATGCTCGACAATGTTATGGTCGGAGCAACCGCCGATTCCACTCCATGATGCTCGGCAAATGATTGCGCCAATCGGACAGAGGTTGTGTAAGTATAGCCATCATCCAGTGTAACGCGGTATTTCAGCGTATCACTCGACAAGTAAGGGAGCTCCATTTCCAAAGACTGCCCTAAAGCAATTTCTTTGAAGCGGACAGGTTTGAACCTGCCGGCATAAACGAAAGGCTGTAGCAACTCAATGCGCCCACTCAGCGCCTGTTCACTGGTCACATTAGTCACAGTTAGCACGCTGTTCGCTTTTTCCGGTTCGTCAGCATGAAATGGAGTTCTCTTAAGACTTAGTGCAACCGGAACCAGATTGGTGCCAAACACTTTATTTACGGCTTCGTTAACAAATTGCATGCCACCCTTAAAAATATTGTTCGTAATTACAAGTTTATCAATATCAGGTCCAGCATAAACATGCGTAGTACGTGGCTGCTGGAAGTAAGAATTATACAGCGTAGTATCACCACCTAGAGCATTAATCCCCCGCTCTCCGACAGTCGTGAAGTTCGCTTGTTGAATTCGAACCTTTCCAGCATGAACATCGATCGAACGAGTGGTGTCTCCCCACATAGAGGTGTTGAATAACGTCACTTTGGAATCGAAATCTTCGCCGATTACCACATAAACTTTATCAGAGGTGCTCATGGATACGAGCTCAGTATTGATTAGAGACAGTCCCGCAGGCCCAGCACTGTCAATCACCGCCCCTTTTTTACTTCCATCCGTTCCGTGACCGATAACAATCGCTTCAGGACCAAAGCCATTCTGCTCCTCGAAATGAATACCATACATAGAGCCGTACACAAATGTGTTAAAGATGGTTTCCTGCTTCACATGTCCGACGCGAAATGCATCCAGATTATCCTTCTGAAAGTTCCAGACTTTGTTGAAGTCAGCATCATTGGCCGGGTGATTCGGGTAATTGTTTCTTCCGTAATAATGCGGGTTGAATTGGACATTGCGAACCATGCCCCCCTCTGCTCCACCACCGATGTATATCCCTTCTTTTAGAGGAGAACCGGCAACATAATCAATATAATGTCCACTCGTATCATAGCTGCCAAAGTCGATGCCTTGATAGGAGTTGATCAAGGTAGTATTGATGGCGTACACGCCATGACCTTTCCCTTGGATCGTCCAAGAATAAGGCTTTACAGTGTTCCAATCCTGCTGGTCATAATATACTGACAAGCCTCTGACCCCGGAGGAAGCCTCCAATGTGATCAGTGGTGCTCCTTGCGGATCATTCTCCCCATAATTGGTGAACAGTACCGTTCCGCCACCAATCGTGTGGTGAGGCACATCCCAAGAACCCCGCAGCTCCACTCCACTTGGTATCGTAATTGCCGAATTCACGCGATAGATCCCAGCCGGTAAGTAAACTGTACCTCCTCCAGCTAGTTTCGCATCATTTAAAGCTTGCTGCAGAATCGACGAGACATCGCTTTGTCCGCTTTTATCTGCCCCATAAGGCTGATCTGTTATATTGTATAATTCCACAGTTGTAGGTTTCGGTTGTTGAGCCAAATCGAGAGAGGCTACTTCAGGCAACGTCTCCAGATTGTATTTCTCATCCCAATGAATATTCAATTGCGCGGCGTCGCTCTCATTTTGCACCTGCAGCTTACCTTGATACCCAGAATTGATTGCATTCAGTTCTGCTGCAGTTCCTTGTAACAAAACATGATGTGTTGGTTTGGCAAAAGTAGATTGGCCAAGGATAAGTGAACCGGCCTTTGCTGTAATCGCGTATCCACCAGATTGGTCATCCCAATTCTCAAAACTGCTGTTCTCGAAAGAAAGTACACCTGTTCCATCGTTAAGAACTGCTTGATGGGGATTACCACCTACGGTTACTTTATTGAATTGAACGATAGATCGAAAGCCGGTTGTAGCGTGAATTGCTACTGGGTTCTCTCCCGCATCCGCCTTGAAGCTGCTATCAGAGATCAACAAGCCATAATCATTGACACCTTCAATTTTGAGTGCGGTCTCACTGTTCTCAATATTGATTTTGTAGAGCTGCGCATTTGCAGTTTCTAGACTGTCGGTTCGAGTTGTCATGCGCAGACCTGTCTTGAAGCCGGACAAGAATACATCAGACATGTATTCCCAGTCGGAGCGTCCCATAACAATCCCTTCGGCATGAGCAACAAGATATTCTGTTAACGTATTCTTTTGAGGCGATCCCGCCAGTCCTGAACCAGACCAATAATCTGGAGCTAGACGAAGATGTTCTATGCGTCCGATATCCGTTGTGAAATCAAGGAAAACCCCTGTATTTAAAACAGTGCCATATACATTTTTAATATAATGAAGCTCATTCCAGATCGGTCCGATCTTGATACCCTTATAAGCGTTAACTAAGGTCACGTTCTGAATCGTTGCACTATCGCCCGAAAGCTGCTCAAACGTCCATGGATATCCTGACGGATGTATAGCTGATTGTTCCGGGTACCAAATCGATAGATTAGTTACTCCACTGGAAGGAGAAAGCTGAATGAAGCTAGGTGCTTCCTCTTCTCCCTTGCCACCATAGACATCCAGAATGGTCCCCTTCACTTCCTTGTTAACATCATCGGGGCTTATCCAATCCCCGCGAAGTGTAACTCCGGTAGGAATGATTAGACTCCCATTCATCCTGTAATGTCCTTCCGGTGCAAAAACAACGCCACCTCCACGATTGCCTGCTGCATTCAGTGCATCTTGAAAGGCCTGCGTATCATCTTTTATCCCATCCCCTTTAGCGCCAAAATCCTTCACATTACTATCAGCAATAACGACATCCTGTGTTGTGTAATTAGTAGAATATACTTTAGTCTGCGCATCTATTGCTGTTCTCAATGTTTTGTTGATTGTCACTGAGGAGAGATAGAGCTCAGGATTATTGGCTGGAGCCCCTGCTCCACTTACACCAATTCGAAAGTCTGCACCATTCGTGCCATTCGCAAAGTACGCATCGTTTAACTTAAACGTATAGCTTTTCCAGCTATTCGTATTCTTGTAAGTGTACAATGGAGCATCTTTGAATGGGGCTGATTCCGCATCATACTGCAGCACCATGCTTCCATTGCCGCGATCATAATAATCTACGGTAACGAATACATCTTGCGTTTTGTTCTGAAATAAATAGTCATCATTTACATTGAAATAGAAATAGAAAATATTCTGCCCCGGATCACTGGCACTCACGGACTGGTTGGTCTGCCAATAGTCTTTACCATCCAGAATTCCCGTTTGTAATCCCGAAGCAGGCCCATCACCGGGTAATGCCGTAACTCCGTCGGATACCACTTGATTTCCCAGCTTGATGCTAACGCCATTTCGTGAATTCGCTTTCAGCTTCTTTGTAACCGTAACCGCAGCAACCTTTAAATCTCGGTTAGAGGCTGCATCTATCCCTCCACCTTCAACACTAAGCCGCATATCCGTACCGTTAGTTCCATTTGCGAACCGGATATCTTTTAAAGTGAACGTTTTGCTCTTCCAGGTCTTGGAGTCGCCATACTGATATACTTCTCCATCCTTGAACGCCGCAGACTGCGCATCGTACTGCAGTAGGAACTTCCCATTGCCTTCATCATAATAATCAACGGTAACATCTACATCATAATCATCACTGTTGTACAAGAATTCATCAGCTACATCTAGATAGATGTAGCTAGTTGCCAGATCTTTTCCTGTCTCCCAATAAGTGACCCCAGAAACTGTTCCGGTCTTCAGACCAGCTGGCGAGTCCCCAGCTCTAGCAGTAATACCATTCTCCATAGGTATTTCTCCTAAGCTGATATGCACGGATTCGGATTCGGCCTTCGCTGAGTTTAGCGGAAATTGAATACAGGACACAAAGAGCAGAATCGCTAATATTCGGGATAGCTGTACGCTGAGCTTTGACCGGGATTGATGTATACGCAAGTAACGCACCTCCAAGGATTATTAGTTGTTCATTTCAAAAAAAGAGGAAGCCCGCCGATGAAGGCGGCTTCCCCTTTGCCCTAAACCTTATTTTTTGGCAGCAAGATAAGCGTCTATTTGTTTCTGAGTTTCGGTAATAATTTTATCTAGTCCGTTTTTCTTTTGAGTCTCCACATAATCGGCTACAGCTTTATTAACGTCTTTCACCATCCCGTATTCAATCGGTCTGCTGAGCTCATCGGTGGCTTGATCGCGTTTAGCTATTTCATTCTTCATAGCGTCTTCGGCAATAAACAATCCATCGATAGGCGAATTCACATTGTTAGGCTGATTAGCAAAATCGGCTTCCTTTACCCAGAAATCTTTAGCATAGGTTGTAGTTGGGCGCATGAATTGTGGTTTCCAGAATGCCCATTGTCCACCCCACTCCATGTAATTGCTCGTAGAAGACTGCATGCCTTCTGGATAATCCGCTGCTTCACCGTTCAGCTCATAGGTTTTGCCTTCGATACCATATTGCAACAAATCATACAGCGTCTGATCGGTCTCCACCATATCGAGGAAACGCAGAACCCGGTCTGGATGTTTGGAGTTCACATTGATGGCAACAACATTGGCGAGCGCTGTTCGGTTAACATATTTCTTGTCTGGATACATAAGTGACATTCCTTGTTTATAGTTGGCATCGGAAAAGCCTGGATCTGCGTAAGCCCATTCATGAGAGGTTACCGTAAAGAGCAATTTACCATTTCTCCATTGATCCTCCGCACCTTCTTTATCGATCATAGCGTCTCTGTTGATCAGTTTGTCGTCATACCATTTTTTCGCCAAAAGTGAAGCTTCGAGGAAGAACGGCTGTTGTTCAACAGATTGAATAGTAATTTTCGGATCACTCAGATAGAAGCCTAACCCATGGAAGTTGAGATCAACCCATTCATCGCGGATATAATACAAAGATAGTGGTGTAGTACGGGAAAGCTTCTCGTTCGGGTAAGCCTTTTTCAGCTCACGAAGCAGATTGTCGACATCTTCAATCGTTTGAATCGAATCCGGAGCGATGTTAATGCCAGCTTTTTCAGCCAGATCTGAACGCCAACCGGCAAATTTACGTTCATTCATTTTCATTGTCCATGGAAGTCCTACGATTTGTCCGTTAACCGTTGCAGCTCCTAATGTTCCTTGTTCGAGGTACTTCTTCTCAAGGTTAGGTGCGTACTTTGGAAGCAGATCATTCAAGGCCATGTAAGAGCCTTTCGCCGCCATTTGCTTATAGGAGAGCCAATCTCCATCAAAGTTCATATCCCAGTTGTCCCCGGATGCGGCCATGACTAGCATTTTTTCCTTAAAGTCTCCAAACGGAATGAAATTCACAGAGAACTTTACGTTTAGACCTTTGGATTTCACATAATCGCTGATCTTGGACCAAACCTCGTCTGTGGCTGCTTTTTTATCCCCACCAAAATAGAATTTGAGTGTAACCTCATCTTCACCTTTCGCGGTTTCTGTGTTAGTGCTAGTGTTGTTGTCTTTACTTTGATTTCCATCATTGGACGACGTATTTCCACCACTTGAGCTACATGCGGACATAATCAGTCCTAGCAATAGCGTTGCTATCAGGACGATCTGAAATCTACCCATGCGTTTGCGCATCCTAATCTCCCCTTATACCTTTAATTTATACTATACGACATTCGTCGACATAGTTAACCTTTAACTGCTCCAACCATAAGTCCTTTAACAAAATAACGCTGCAGAAATGGATACAAGAAAATGATAGGTCCGATAGTTATGACCGTCAGCGCCATTTTGATAGACTCGGAAGGAATCTGAGCAGAAATTCGCTGCATCGCAGCCGCATTTCCGGAGTTCTTCAAGAAATCGACATTGGAGATCAGTGTGCGTAGCAGCAATTGTAGTGGCTGAAGTTCCTGTTTATCTACGAACATTAACCCGAGGAACCAGTCGTTCCAATATCCGAGAGCTACGAACAGCCCAACGGTCGCTAGAACGGGTAGAGCAAGTGGCATGATCAGCCTGGAGTAGATTCGGAATTCACCCGCACCGTCCATTTTTGCCGATTCATGCAAATCCTCAGGAATGGAGAGCATAAAGTTTCGAATAAGAAACATGTTGAAGGCATTGCCCAGAGAAGGAAGAATAAGTGCCCATATCGTATCTTTCAAATGCAGATATCTGACAATGACGATATACCAAGGCACTAATCCCCCACTAAAGAGCATGGTGATGATGACAAAGATGGAGAGAATATTCCTATATTTAAAAGAACGTCTTGCCATTACGTAAGCACCCATGCTAGTCAAGAAGAGTGACAAAGCAGTTCCGACAACAGTGACGAATGTGCTGACTCCGTACGCCTCAAAAATCCGATTGGAGCCAAGAAGCAAAATACGATAGGAATCAAACGTTATCGTCTTGGGCCAAATAGAATAGCCGTACTGCATAATATCTTTTTCTGTGCTCAGTGAGCCTGCGATGACCATGAGGAACGGAAACAGGCAGGCCAGACTGAATAGACCGATTACCAGAGCAATTAAAAACTGGCTGAGTGAAAATTTTCTGGCTAACATTGTGTCGGATGACCTCCTTAGAATTGAATGTATCTATACTTCGGGACAACTGACCTTTAGAATATCGCTGAGTCTTTGTCGATCTTCCGTGCGGCATAGTTACTGCTAAGTACGAGGAAGAAAGCAACAAAGGACTGTAGGAAGCCCGCAGCGGAAGCCATCCCAATATCACCCGATTTCCGTAAGCTCCGATAGACGAAGGTGTCAATAACATCTGTGGTTGGGAAGAGCAGCGAAGCGTCTCCTACCATGGCATAGAACATCCCGAAATCTGCATTCATAATTCTTCCAACCGCCAGTAATGTCAGGATAATAATTGTTGGTCGCAGCATCGGAATACTAATGTATCTAATTTGCTGCCATCTCGACGCTCCATCAATGGAAGCAGCTTCATAATAGGAACTGTCAATAGAGGTTAGCGCGGCCAAATAGATAATTGTGCCATAACCAGTGATTTTCCAGCGGGCAGCAATGGTTAAGATCGCCGGCCATAATTCATCCCGACTATAGAAGTCAATCGGTTGTAGATGTAGGTACTCCAGGAAGCGATTAATTGCTCCAGTCTCATAATTCATCAGATTATAAGCGAATACACCTACGACAATCCATGAGATAAAGAAAGGTAAAAAGGTTAAGGATTGCGTAATTCTTTTGAAATACTTATTGCGCATTTCATTCAGCAGTAGTGCAAACCCTACTTCAAATACGAGCCCTACTACTATGAAAAGTGCATTCAGGAGAATCGTGTTTCGAATGGCTCGAAAAGCCACCGGAGAAGAGAATACATAGTCAAAGTTGCTGAATAGCGGGTCCATCCAATCACTTCCGAAAATTCCTTTGGAGAAATCAAAATTTTTGAAGGCGATTACAAGACCAGCCAGCGGTAGATAGTTAAAGAGCAAGAACAGTACCCCGACGGGTAAGAACATGAGCAGCAAGGTGCGATTTTTGTACAGTTCCTTGAACACTCCGTTTAGTTTCATATCGATTTCCCTTTCGCTGTTTGGATAATTTAATTGTAAAAGAGTGGATATGCACTTACTATGAGTCAATCTTGCACTTTGTTGATTCATTTTTATCCTGATCACCGAGATACGTGATCAACAGTCTAAAAATAAAAGTAGCGATTCTCCGAGAAGGGAGAATCGCTACTATATAAGATTTTAACGATTTAATAGGTCTAGCAGCTCGATTAATGGGTATCATCTGTTTTGGACAGTTCTTCGCCTACCTTCATGGGATGGCGCAACAAAATACGGGTTCCCCCTTCTGTACCGATCTGAATCTGGAGCTTATACTCAGACCCAAAATACAGCTTCAAACGGTCATTCACATTTCTTAACCCTACACCTCGACGAGTTGTTGTATACATTTCCTCCTCCGCATCATCATGATCCAATTCATCAATGATACTCTGTGGAATGCCCTTTCCGTTATCTGCAATCTCGATGATCATATCTTCCTCTTCACGCCTAGCAGACACAATGATCTTCCCCTTCTCAAAGTCACTCCGCACACTATGTTGGATCGCATTTTCTACAAGTGGTTGTAGCAGCAAGCGAAGGAATGGGAAATCTAGCAAATCTTCATCTAAGGAATATAATATACGGATCGTTTTGCCCATACGGCCCTGCTCGATGAGCACATAAGCTTTCACTTGCTCTATCTCACGCCGCAGTGTAGTGATCTCCTTCCCTTGATTCAAACTCAACCGCAGGAGATTCCCAAGTGCAGATACCATTTCACTAATATCGCTGCGCCCGTGGTTCTCTGCCTTCCAGCGAATTGATTCAAGTGTATTATAGAGAAAATGTGGGTTGATCTGATGGCTCAGAACCTGAAACTCCAGTGCCTTTTTCTTTCGCTCGGAACGCCAAGCTTCTTGGATCAATACATCAATTCGTTGAACAAGGCTGCCAACCCCTCGATATAACCAGCCTACTTCATCTCTTCTTGGCGAAGTTAACGCTTCTGTTTGGAAATTCCCCTCCTCCATTCTCCGCATCAGCCTTACCAGACGTGCGATAGGTTGAGTGAAATACACTGTAATGTAGAAGACAACGGCAAAACAGCAGATGAGATAAATAATCAAGAAGATGATCAGCAAACGAGTCATTTCGTCACTTGATCCAGACAGTTCTTTCAATAACGTCAGACTGACAATCGCCCAAGGCTCACTGTCCAAGCTGACGTAAGTAGTAAGATACTTGTGCCCGTCAATCTTAAGCGTCTGTGAGCCCTGCGAGTTCTGTTGAAGATGGGAGACGAATGAATTCGAAGGGAATTGCTTGCCTGCCCATTCATTGGAGGAGGAGTCATAATAAATGGTGCCATCCCGATTCATCAGCAGCAGCTTCTGATTTTTCAATTGCTCGGTGGGTGAGAAATAACGCTTCAAATGATCCTCTGAAATTTCTGTCACGACCATACCTCTGGGCTTCCGATCAAAGAGACCTGTAAAGCGCTTGATATACCCTAATAAAGGACGACCATATTTGCCTTGCTGTGGCATAAATAATTCCCACATTGGACCTACAGTTCCTTGTGACCGTTTAAACCATTCCTCTGACGTAATATTCGCCGCTTCTCCCAATGTATTCATATAAGAAGGATAAAGCGAAGGATTTATCGGATAGACCCGCACTCGGAAGGCATCGATTTGTGGAGTAGCCTGATAGAGTACAGTAAGCAGATTAACAGTGAAGTCCTCTTCTTCAGCAGGATTAGCTGGTGGATCAATCAGTAGATCTTGTACTCGTTTGTTGCCGATTAGAGTATTGACCTGATCATTAAGTGTATTCAGATAAATCTCAAAATTGTTGGTTGCTTGCTGGAGATAGCTCAGTGAAATCTTCGTATTCGTGTTTGTGATACCCTCAATAGACTTGATATGTGCAAAGTAAGCGAAAATAAGAAACGGCACAATAATGATCATTAAAAATACCAATATTATACGGTTCCTTAACGATGCGCCCAAACGCAGAGTGAACCGATTCATAACATTTCCTCCTTCCAGGCATATCGACAATAATCCCCGCGAAAATTTGCGATTCACTCATTGTGGTAAAAAATGCATTTACTATAATTAGGCTGTAGCGTTCATCATCTAATGGAAAAGAGGAAACGTATTGACTGGAGCTAGCAAAACCGTTGTACATGTCATTTCTCACACTCACTGGGATAGGGAATGGTATATGCCCTATGAAGCCCATCACGTTAAGCTTATTGAAACTATAGATTCCTTGATCGACACATTTGAATCCGACCCGGATTTTAAAAGCTTCTATTTAGATGGACAAACCATTGTAGTGGAGGATTATTTGCAGGTTTATCCGGAGAAGCGTGAAATGATCCAAAAACTGTGCGATGATGGCAAGCTCTCCCTCGGGCCATGGTACATTCTTCAAGACGAATTCCTAACGAGCGGTGAAGCGAATGTTCGCAACCTGCAAATCGGACATCGTGATGCAAGGACATTCGGTCCCATCTCTAAGATCGGCTACTTCCCGGATTCTTTTGGCAATATGGGTCAAGCTGCGCAGATTCTTCAGCAAGCTGGTATCGATACGGCCGTCTTCGGCAGAGGGGTAAAAGCCACGGGTTTCAACAATCGTGTGGAAGAAACCTCTGACCAAGAATCTCCTTACTCTGAGCTGATCTGGCAATCCCCTGATGGCTCCAAAGTGCTTGGTATTCTCTTTGCGAATTGGTACAACAACGGCATGGAAATTCCTGTAGATCCTGACACAGCTAAAAGCTACTGGGATCATCGTCTTGCACGTGCCAGACAATACGCCTCCACCCGGCACTTACTGCTCATGAACGGCTGTGATCACCAGCCCATCCAAACCGATCTTTCTGAAGCTTTACGGGTTGCGCGTGATTTATATCCAGACTGCGAATTCATTCATTCTAATTATGATGATTATGTAAAAGCCATTAAAGAGGAGCTTCCCGATGACTTAACCCTAACTACAGGAGAGCTTCGCGGGCAACATACAGATGGCTGGTACTCCCTAGTGAATACTGCTTCAGCGAGGATATACATCAAGCAGCTTAACCAACAGAACCAGACGTTGCTTGAAAAAATAGCTGAGCCACTAGCCGCACTCGCACACGGATTAGGCAAACCTTATCCCCATGGTCTACTGCAATATGCCTGGAAGACTCTCATGCAGAACCATCCGCATGACAGCATTTGCGGCTGCAGCGTAGATGAGGTCTACCATGAGATGAAGACTCGGTTTGCAAAAAGCATGGAGGTCGGTTCAGCTCTCATAACTGACAGCGCCAGATTCATTAGTGCTAAGGTCGACACCTCTATCTTCGCATCATTTGGAGAAGACGCCATTCCGTTCGTAGTTTATAATACTAGCGGCTATTCTAGCAGCAGCGTAGTGACCTTGGAAATTGAGTGGTCTCACCGTTTCTTCAATCAAAGTGAAGACCCAAGTGCCATATTCAAGCAAGTCTCGGACAGAACGCATGGCGAGGGCTACCTGGTCAACTCCCAAGGTGATCGATTAGACTGCACTGTTGAAGATCTGGGGGTACGCTTCGGTTACGAGCTGCCAAACGATAAATTCAGACAGCCTTATATGGCCCGTGCATTACGGCTAACCTTTGAGACAAAATCGCTTCCTGCCCTAGGACTGGCAACTTTTTCTTGGATTCCCACAAAGGATTCAGCGATACCAAAGACTTTATCAGGCACTATGATCACCGAAGACTTCACTATAGAGAATGAATATCTTCGAATCCGCGTGGCAGAAGATGGAAGCTTCTCTATGTTCGATAAAACCAGTGAACAGCTATACAGCGGTCTGGGTGTATACGAGGATGTCGGTGACATAGGCAATGAATACATTTTCAAACAACCCGAAGGTGATGTAGCCATAACTACACGCGGCATCCCTGCGGAGATTCACCTAACGGAGAATACCCCTTACAGAGCTGCTTTTGAAATCAGACATACCCTAGAAGTTCCGGTCTCAGCCGATGAACAGCTTCAGCAGGAAGTAGAAACCATGGTTGAGTTCCGGCAGCGGAAGTCAGTCCGGTCACAGCAGCTTGTCACTCTGAATATTGTGACCTGCATCAGTCTGCAGCGTGAAGGTCATTCCTTGCAAGTGCATACTCGTATCGACAATACTGCAAAGGATCATCGTCTCCGTGTTCTGCTACCATCTGGGGTTAAGGCAGCGCACCATTATGCCGATTCTGTCTTTGAAGTCGCCGAGCGCGAGACTGTACCTGCACCTGAATGGGAGAACCCAAGCAACTGCCAGCATATGCAGTCGTTTGTGGATGTACATGCTAATGAACGCGGCTTGACTGCATCTGGTAAAGGTCTGAACGAGTATGAGGTGTTGCAGGATGAAGAAGGTACTATTGCCCTAACACTCCTTCGTTCGATAGGTGAACTTGGCGACTGGGGCGTCTTCCATACCCCTGACGCTCAGTGCCTTGGCGTTAATGTAGCAGAGTGGAGCCTTATCCCGCATAGCGGAGGTGACAACCGCTTCGCGGCCTACCGTGAAGCCTACCGTTTTGCTGTTCCCGTCACTACTGTTCAGACAGGGATTCATGAAGGAACACTTCCTCCTGTGCACAGTTTTCTGGCATGGGAAAGTAAAGAAATAGCTTTTTCCAGCTTAAAAATCAATGAAGATAATGGAGATCTAATGGCACGCTGGTACAATCTCGCTGACACACCCTCCGATCTAAGTATTCATTCCCATGTGAATGCCAATCTGTACCTCAGCAACATTCTGGAGGAGAAAACATCCGTCGTTCAGTCACAACCACTTCCGGTAAGTAAGGCAGGGATTGTAACCATAGGGATCACGAATTCTTAAGTCTTAACACTCGTAAATATCCCAGGCAACCCGATTCTACTGAACCGAGTCGCCTGGATTCTTTATTCTTCAGCAATTCCAAGCTGTCTTCTGAAATCCTTAGGTGTGCAGCCTACCTGTTTCTTGAAAAGCTTTGAGAAATGCACCGGGTCTTTGTAGCCGACCTGATAGGAAATTTGATAAATTTTAAACTTCACATCGTATAGCATTTCTTTTGCCTTTTTAATACGAATATCTGTTAAGTATTCGAGAAAGGTCATATGCAGTTCTTTCTTAAATAACTTACTAAGCCAAACCGGAGTTACGTGAACCGCAGAAGCTACAATTTGCAGCGTTAGGCTTTCAGCATAATCACGGTGTAAAATCTTCTCAGCTTCGCTAACAATTTGGCTGGGTGTATGCGAAAGCTTTCGAAAGTCGGCAGCAATCTCATGCAGAAAGATCTCTGTTTGTTCACGAAGCGCCTGCAGAGTATCGTATTGCTCCAACAGCTCCCAAACTGCGATAGGATTATTTTTCCAACTCTTAAGAACGGTTCCCTCCGCTCCCCGCCGGAACACTTCGAACAGCCATTCGAAAATTTTCTGCTGGATATCCCTTAGTTGTGTAAGATGCCAAGACTGTATCATCTCTATGAAGTTATCCATCGCTTTTGTTATATCATCATCCGAACCATATCGAACCAAATCAAGCATTTCTTCCGGGTTCTGAAGTGACAAGTTATCACTCTCACCGTCGTAAAATAGTCCTTGCTCAGTGAATAATCTGTTACCCCCATAAACCGCCTTTTGCTCCATTACACTTACAGCCTCAATATACATATGGTGCAAGTTTCTTGTATTGCCCGGTTTAGTCAGCATTCCTGCACTAGCAGTGATTTTGACAAAATCATTGATTCTTTGAATGAAGAGCTGTGCCATGCCCTGTGCGATATCCGAATGCTCCTGCGAAAGGCTCCCCAGCACAATAATCCAGCGGTTATAACGGTCCTTATAGAGAGCAGAAGGATGGGCGTATTCCTCTTCAAGCGTCTGATGTAACACATTACTAATCCCGAATAGAATCAGTTCCTTCTCATGCGGATTTTTATTCTCTATCGCTTTTAAATTATCAGCCTCAACGACAATCAACATCGTGGGCTCCTTTAGCATCCATTCAAGCTCCAATGTTTGAAGACGGTGGTATCTACGCATTTCAAGATTAGGGTCATAAACCTGCTCAATCATTTCCTTTAATAATTCCTCGCGCATTGTGGAGATGGCGAAGACCGCCTGATTCTTAAGCATTTGCCGGTTCCGATGATCCATCTCCTTTTTATTGATGTTCTCTATCGATTTATCTACCATTTTACCTAGTTCATCCAAATTAATTGGTTTCAAAATATAATCGCATACCCCTATTTTCATGGCCTGCTTGACCAGTTCAAAATCATCATAACCACTTACAATAATCTTCTCAGGCTTATACTCCTCTTCGGCAGATAAGGCGCTAAGGAATTCCAGACCAGACATGCGGTTCATCTTGATATCTGTAATAATCAGAGCGGGCCTGATCTCAAGTGCCGTACGTAAAGCCACATCACCATCATCCGCAACAAGAACCTCTGTAATATTGTAATTCTCCCAATGAAAGCGATTCCGTAATCCTTCACGAATCTCATATTCATCATCCACTATAAGTACACTAAGCATCTGATCTCCCTCCTGACTCACTTGGATGTACAACAATTTCTTTTGGAAATTATAGTCTTTAGTTTCATAGTACTCGACACGAGTTAGGATTGCACGGAGGTAATCCATAACTTTTATAGGGGGATATTAACTTGCTTTTTTAAATGCGCAGCGTTTGTAAAATAATACAAAAAAGCCGACAGATAAACTCTGTCGACTTCCCCTTCATTTCTTCATTTGTATTAAAGTTCAACGATCTTCGTAGCAACATTGTTGCAAAATTCCCGATCATGCTCCACAAAAACAAGAGTCGGCGTGTATTCAAGCAACAGTTCTTCAATTTGCATCCGTGAAATGACATCAATAAAATTAAGCGGTTCATCCCAAATGTACAAATGAGCTTTCTCACTAAGACTTTTGGCAATCAGTACTTTTTTCTTTTGACCACCGCTGTAAGTGGATATGTCTTTATCAAATTGGATTCTAGAAAAATCAAGCTTTCGTAGAATAGATTTAAACAGACTTTCATCGATTCCATTCTCTCTGGCATAATCCGTTAAATCCCCCTGAAGATTAGAAGTGTCTTGGGATACGTAAGAAATGGTAAGCTGATTATCCTTTATGAGAGTGCCTGTGAAATCTATATCCTCGTCACACATCAATTTGATGATACTTGATTTTCCTGAGCCGTTTTTACCCGAAAGCGCAATCCGCTCACCCTGCTCGATAGTGAAGCTTACATCTGAACATACCCTTTTTCCACCGTAAAAAATCGAAATATGGTCTAGCTCAGCAAGTTGACGTTTATGATAGGCAAGCTGTGTAATCTCTAAATTCTCAGAATTTTCGATATTTTTAAGAAGCTTAGACTTTTCATTGATCGCAGAATTTTGTCTTTGCTCAATGGCTTTAGAGCGTTTCATCATTTTAGCGGCCTTGTGTCCAATGTAGCCTTTATCTACCTTTGAGCCGGAATTTCTCGTTCCGTTTTTTGTTTTTTCCACTTCATGTGACCAGTTGCCTGTCCGTTTAGAAGAAGCAGACAAGCGTTTAATATCTCTTCTGAGTTTCTCGTCCTCTGCTAGCTCAAAGTTATCTTGTCTGACTTTATTATCCCACCAGCTTGAAAAATTTCCTTTTTGGATCTCAATATTAGTCTTATTTATGGACAAAATATGGTCTACACAATTATCAAGAAAAGATCTGTCGTGAGAGACCAGAATATATCCACTTTTCGTATTGAGATAATCACTGACCAGTTTTCTAGCCGTCATATCTAAATGATTGGTAGGTTCATCGATCAACAGGAAGCTATTTTCTTTAATGAAGAGAGTGGCTAACAGCACTTTCGTCTGCTCTCCGTTAGACAATGAGTCAAAGGGCCGATATAACACATCTTCAGACACCTTTAATAATGAAAGTTCACGCAGTAATTTCCAATGAACATATTCCGGGAAAATCCCGCAGATCACATCCAGAGTATTAAGCTCCTTGTTATCCACTTGAAAAGGGAAATATTCAAAACTGACATGCGCAGAGATATTTCCGCTGTATTCATATTTTCCTAGTAATAAACTCAAAAAGGTGGTCTTTCCTCTACCGTTTCTTCCGGTAAATCCTAATTTCCAATCCGTATCGATTTGAAAGTTAACATTCTCAAAGATGTTATCGTAGCTGCCTTCATAGGCAAAGGTTAGATTGGTAACATTTATTAATGACATATAAGTATCCTCCTGTATAAAAAAATAAAAGCCACAAGAAAGTTACTTTCTTGTGACTCAAATAAATACAGCAAATCTAGCCCCTAATGGAGTTAGATAAGGATATATTGTTCGAGTGAAAAGAAGTAGTAACTTTCTTGCATACAAAAAATAAAACAAACGAAATAAACCGTTTTTGTTGTTTTATTCATCATGTGTCGCAAGAATAATTACTACACTATACTTTTCAACTCCGATCATTAATTTGTATCCATGTTATCATGCCGATTTGTTTTTTTCAACTTTCCGATCCTTAACGCATTAAGAAATTCATTCGTTAGGCGTTCGCTAATTCATCTGCCGAGGGGCCGTAAAGGCCCGGAACTGGTATATTTAGAAGTCGGAAATATACCCCAAGCTGTGCCCGGTGGTGAATCATGTGATTCAATCCGATGGTACGAAGCGCGACTGCCCGTGTCTGACGGCGGATAACCGCTGTGCCATTACGCAGTGTCCACTCCTCACCAAGTGTCTCTACATTGCTATCAGCTATTAATTTTTCGATCTCGTGAGCTCTCATGTCGAACTCTTGCAGAACTGCGGCTGGGCTCTCCAGCGCTTCTCGACGATATGATACAGATGCTAAATCAAACTCCGAGTGAAGAAGAATGGCTGATTGCCAGTTTAGCAGATTGACGAGATGTGTGGATAGCCCACCGAGACTCATTGACTTTTCGTGTGGTTTCCATGTCATATGCTCCTGCGTCAGCTTCTCCAGCATACGACGCGTACCTGCTAACTCCTGCAAGACATCCCCAATGATCAGATCTTTATCCATTCCTCTATCTCCTCTCAAAAATGAAGTACCCACTAAGTTTATCATAGAGCATCACCCTTGAGTTTTTCGATGATACCCTTCTTCAAGGATTTCTCGTAAGCCTTGAGTTCTTTTTTGAATGAATGTATTCCAAAATACTTTACCTTTTTCAGCTAATTCTTCGTTAGTATAATTTCCTTCTTCAAACTTTCCCCAACAACCATCCTGTGTTAACTTTTCCCATCCTAAATAATCTGCATACATCCGGTTTTCTGAAGGGATATCTGAGCCCATTGAATTGATCTTAACCAACTCAGGACAGAGCCACATAGCAGTACAAACGGATAATAATCCTCCATGCATCTCATTTAAATTTTCTAAGCCTGCCGCTTCAACGGCCTCTTCCCATGCATTATGATTATTATGATTTGCGGTAATTAAAATAATCTGAGGGTACTTATAGTTGATTTGTTTAACAAATGCTCCCTCCCAATAGGATCCACCATGTCCTGTACATACCAAGAACTTTCTAAAGCCTTGTCTTATTAAATTACAAATAATTTCTTCTAACATGGTTGTTAAAATAATTGGACTTACTGTAACCGTTCCTTTGAAATTCGCATGTTCTTCAGAGGTATTGAACGGTAAAGTAGGTAACACGTAAGCATTTAATTCTCTCCCGTAAGCATCTGCATATAACTCTGCAATAAGCGTATCCAAATGCATAGGTAAACTGGGTCCAAATTGCTCCGTTGCCCCTACTGATAGAACAACTGTATCAATCCCACTATTAGATAATTCCAATGTTGTATTCTTAAAACTAAGCATAATAGCACTCCCTATAAAAGCTCGAATCTTGATATCCATCAGATTATACCATTTCCAAGACGTGGAAAATAACTATAAATAAACTATACCTGAAAACCTATATATTCTTGCAGAAGCATAAAAAAAACTCCCATAAATTGAACCTATTAGATCAAGGTTTCATGAAATGGAAGGATTATAAATGGCAGGCCTGATATGGAATTTTTAGAGAAAGTAGCGACTTCGCTGTCTCTGGTGTTTAGATACTCTCTACTAATTGCATGGTCGTTACACATGTATTATCACTCTTAAAAGTGGAAAGTGCGGCTTTCGCTTTTACCCCATCCTGTTCAATCGTTACATTATATTTCTTATCGCGAGGTAACCAAAGATCAATGAAGCCGTTAGATTGAGACTGTATAGTTTGATCCACAATCACGTTGCCCTCAGTGTCTTCGACATATACATTAAACGCTTGTTCTGTTAATTCCCCTTGGCATCCAGTCAAGCTATGTGTTGCACACGGGTGTGTATTCTTAACATATGGTGCGATGGAAACAAAAAACTCATCTTTGGGCAAGTCATATTTGGTTGATTTATTGTTGCTGTCGGTCACAATGAGCTGCTCTGAAGTGATGGAAGCAGAGAGGTCTTTCATGCTGCTTGAGCTATATTGCTGCACCAATTGCTTAACGTTAGCTGTATCGGTTGCTGCAGGAGATTTATTATCGTTTCCCCCCATAAATAAAACTGCCCCTAAAACAACTACAACTACTGCACCAGAAGCCATCCAGATTTTTGTTCTCATTAATATTCAACCCCTTCTCTTCGATTCAATCATTCTCATAACACCAATAGTTCACATATGTTTCCTATTATATCATTATTACATTAACATGAGATCTGACAGAAGCCACGTTATAATAGTGAATTTTCACGAAACCTTTATCATTGATATTAACGATGCACAAAAAAGGCCTCTTCTGGTTATTCACCAAGAAGAGGCCTTTAATCTTGATATATTATTTAAGCTTGCAGACTATTTACTAAATCACGAATGACATCCGCTAACGGAGTGACAGGACGACTCAATACTTTCTCCAGATCGTCACTTACAATATCCAGCCATCCTTCACGAATACCACGCTGAATCGCAACAACAATTGGCAGTGCAGCTTCTGGTACACCGACCTCAGCCATAATTTTCGCATAAGCTTCGTCATCAACTTGCATCACTTTGATTTCTTTACCGATTACGTCACCTATAATCTTTGTCAACTCATCTTGTGTTAAAGGCTTGCCAGACAATTCATAGACCGTATTCTCATGTCCTTCCCCTGTCAGAACATTTGCGGCAGCTTCTGCATAATCGCCTCGTGCAGCCCAGCCAACCTTACCACTCCCAGCAGAAGTTACCCATGGAGCACCTGCTACTGCACCTTGAATCGATCCAACCTCATTTTCCATATACCAGTTGTTACGAAGGAAACTGAAAGGAATTCCTGTAGCTCGAATGGTTTCTTCAGTTACACGATGTACTTCAGCAAGGAACAGCTCGCTCTTCTCTGCATCTCCTACGCTTGTGTAGGCAATAAACCCAACCCCGGCTTTAACAGCTGCATCAACAGCTGCTTTATGTTGGCGAATCCGAGTCTCGTTATCCCCATCTGCAGAAACTATTAACAATCGATCCACACCGGCAAATGCTGTAGCCAGCGTCTCCGGCTGATCAAAGTCACCATGACGGACTTCCACTCCACGCGTTTTAAGATCACTTGCTTTATCTGGATTCCGAACACTAACTACAAGATCTCCTGCGGGTACAGTTTTAAGTAGAGATTCTATTACTAAGGATCCGAATTGACCTGTTGCTCCTGTTATAGCTATTTTCATTTAAATTTCCTCCTCAAATATGAATGATATGATTCCTCTTAATAAACACTAACCTGTAACTATTGTAGTTACATTCTAAAAGGATGTCAACTCCTTTATATTCCTGAACTTATCTCAACCTAATAAATACAAAGAACCCTCGCGGTTTCCGGTTGGAATACAGCGAGGGCTTGAATGGAGAGATCAGCTCCATATTAACTTAATAACCGTTCCTTTACCTACATGACTCTCTACAGCAATCTGACCACCCATGCATTCGATCAATCCTTTGGAGATTGCCATACCGAGTCCAGAGCCGTTGGAGGTAGATGCTGTATCCGTTCCTCGATAATATCGCTCAAATAGCCGAATCATTGTTTCTTCATCCATTCCATCGCCGTCGTCAGCAAATTGAATGATAAATCCGCTGTCCGTCTGATGATGAATAAGCGAGACGGTTAACTTCGTATCCGGCGGGTTATGGAGCAACGCATTCGCAGTTAAATTGTTGACAACTCTTTCCAGCCAAGGTGTGTACAATTGAGCTTTGACTTCGGTTTGTGCAGGCAGATATACAATTCGCTGTTTCCCATAGGCAGGATTAGCAGCAGCTTGTTCTAGAGCTTGTTGCATCCAAGTGTTCAATTCAACTCCCATGGTCTCCGGTGGTTTAATTCCTGTCTTTAAACGATAGGTCATCGCAAGATCACTGATCAACATGTCCATATGGGCTGATTTATCTAACATCGTTGTTGTAAACTTCTGAACTTCCTCTTTCGACCAATCATATGACGGTTCGGCCAGTAAATGAGCATATCCTGTGATAGAGGATAATGGAGTTTTCAAATCATGGGTAACACCCGCGATCCATTCCTCTCGTAAGCTTTCCGTCTCCTCACGCAACACTTGATCTCTCTTCAAGGTTGCTGATAATTTCTCAATGGAATCCATCACATCAGCAAAAACACGATATCTTCGCCTCCATTTACCGATGGGTGTTCGACTGCGACGAAGGCCTTTACGATCCGTTGGTTCTGTATAAATGGCATTTCCAATGGAATCGAGCCATACGAGCATATGCAGCATTGGCGCACCAAAACGATGGGCTTGCCATAACGAGAGTAGTATAAACGCGATTAATAAAGCGATAAGCATAGCAACCGAGCCGATGATCACGACCTTAACCTCTTCTGGAACCCGCATTGTTTTTCCTGAATCTGCTCCCTTGATATTAGGCTCTCCGATGATCCAAGTACGACCTGACTCCTTATCAAAAGAAGATAGAACATGGTAGCCATATCGATCACTGTACATGGTTCTAAGCGCAAGCTCTTGAACGGAATACTCCGTGGGAATCATATTAGGTCTGTTATACGAAAGTAATTCCTTGCCTGATGAATCTATAAGCTGGACATAAGCTTGAGCAGATTTAATCTCTTTTTTTAGATCATCAGGAATTTCCGGCAACTCTTTCGCATCGACGGATGAATCTTCCTTTATTTTCTTTAATAAAGGATCTAATACATTAGGTGCACCATATACCAGTGTGTACTGTTTACCATTCTTTTCTTGAATCCATAAAGCGAGCTGATAAGGAAATGGCTGAGCCCCCATCCAGTAAGAAACTATTTCACCAGGACCATATTGTGTAGGTACATCTTTGGGTGTATTATAGGCACTCTCAACCTGCCCATCTTCATTAAGACTTTGAAGCCAGCCTTTATTTTTCTTCACTTGCTCCAGTAAGCTTGGGGAAAATTGAATACCGTTCTCATCAATCTTAGAAGATTCAACCAATTGCTCTAGACCCACATTAGCAAAATCACGCGTCAAACTGATATCAAGAAACCGCAGCAAGATCCAAGTTAGCGTCACAGCAGATATAGCGAGAACCACCACGCCAGTAATTGCAAGCTGAAGTACAAATTTTAACGTTAGTCGGCGTTTGATATTCATGGCATAGACAACCCTTGGCGTTCCACTTTAACCAGCTTGTAGCCAAGGCCTCTAACATTAACGATAAATTTCGGGTCAGACGGGTCTGCTTCTATACGTTCTCTAATGCGGTGAATATGCACCATGACCGTGTTATCGTCACTTAACGCTTCTTCCCCCCAAACCCTTTCATATAATTCGCTTTTGCTGAAGATTTGATTGGGATGTTTACATAAGAACAAAAGCAGTTGAAATACAAGTGCCGGACAAGAGACCGACTCCCCCTCAACGAGTAGCTCTCCTGCTGTCTCATCGAGTTTAAACCTCCCATAATCGTAAACGGTCGCAGATTTATTGTGAACGGTCTCTGCTTTCTTTTCAGCACTGAAATGGGCGGGCGAGCTTAAATATCTCCGCAGTTGTGCTCTAATGCGAGCTACCACTTCAAGTGGATTAAAGGGTTTGGTGATATAATCATCGCCACCTATAGCAAATCCAGTCAGCTTATCAAAATCAGAGGTTCGAGCTGTAAGAAATAGGATGGGTGCGTCCGTCGTCTGCCGGATAAATGGACAGATTTCGATTCCGCTGCGTCCTGGCAACATCACATCCAATACAATCAAATCATATTTATGGGCTTCGCAGGCACTCAAAGCCTCTTCACCCGTCACCGCTGTATCAATATTCAGAAAACCTTCCTTGCGCAGCACTGTCTCCATAATCTCCAAAAGCGATTGCTCATCATCCACAAGTAAAATCGAAGCTTCATTCATTGTGTAATTCCCTTTCCAAATAACCGATGTTTTTATCATCATAGCATGATTTTTCTCGCGATCAATCGCACTTTCCTTAACGGAAGCTTAATTCGTGTTCGTAGATTTCCAAAAAAGTTAAGAACGAATTCATACAAAGTTTCAGAAGCGCTAAGACTGGGTTGCTACAATTTCACTATGGGAGGCGATAAACATCGATAAAAGCGCTAAGAAAATTACAAATAAACCTGGGGTGTCAGCAAAAACAATCATGGCGATAGGATCACTTACCTTACTATTAACAGCATGTGGAGGAGGAAAAGGGGATATTAATAATGCAAAAATGGAGCAAACATCCAGTTCAGCCGTAACATCAAACGAAACCGTATTCCTGCCAGATGATCTTCCTAAGTTACTGCTTAAAGGGAACTATAAAGAAATGTACGCTCAATTTAGCCAGTCTTTGAAAGATGAGGTAAGTGAAACGGAATTAGCTGAGACTGCTAAGGAATTTACTAAGGATATCCAGTCACTGAATCAAGCTTCTGACATGCAGCTTAATGGATTTGATCGTCGCACATGGGTGAGCGATGCAGGCAATAAGGGACTTATCGGAATGTTTGATCCGGATGGAACCATTTCATTAATTCAGATTCAAGAGCTTACATCCTCCCCTGAAACCGATACAAAGCTTAGTAAGCATGAATACGCATTGCCCTTCCAAGGTGACTGGTATGTATTTTGGGGTGGAGAGAATGTCCTCGTAAATTATCATTATGAAGTAGAGATCCAGCGTTACGCCTATGATTTCATCCAAGCCAAGGAACACTATTCTTATAAAGGGGACCCGCTGAAAAACAAAAGCTATTATGCCTTTGGAAAAAATATTGTTGCACCAGCGGATGGTACAGTTGTGTCGGTAGTGAATGATATTAAAGATAATGAACCCGTCGGTGTCATGAACCCTAATCAGGCAACCGGAAATAACGTGGTCATCGATCACGGTGGCGAATACAGCCATTTAGCCCATCTTAAGAAAGGATCGATTACAGTAAAGCCAGGCGATAAAGTCAAAAAAGGTGATGTCATTGGGCTAACAGGTAACTCAGGCAACACTAGTGAGCCCCATTTGCATTTTCAAATCTCTGACGGAGTGAATTTGTTCACCTCTCATTCTATCCCTGTTAGGTGGGAGAACGGATTGAAACCAATACAAGGTGAGACGATTGCCGCTACTGAATAGCGATCTTTCGTATAAGCCAATCGCTTCTGCGGCTTCTTGCACAGTTCTCATGCTTTCAGGCAGCTCAATAACTTGGTTAGCATGAACCAATAGAGACAACATTGCGGAGCCATTAAATTATAAAACCTCGTCAGCATTTTCCCTGACGAGGCATATTTTTCACCAAGCTTATTATTCGGCCAACTTCTTTTTGATTTTTCTCCAGAAGCCGTCATTTCTCTGATTAACATGTTTCTCATTATAGATCAGCAGACTATAAGAGGACCACAGTGTAGATGTTCGAATAATTACATATGCGCCCATAGCGATCAAAATGACGCAAATTGGATAATAAGGGACTAAAACGCCTTCAGAGATCCCCTTTTTCTCCAGCAAAAAGCCCATTCCGCCTACCGCTAACATACCAGCACCCACAATACTCATAGTTACATACCTACTATTTAATCTATTCAAACGTTCCGTCAATTGTTTCACATAACCTTGATCCAACATCAGCGCCTCTTTATCCAGCACATGGTACCTTTCGTCGTTCTTCAATATGGCGGACACAAGAATAACAATACCCCCTGCCGCCAACAAAATGATAATAAGAAAGGAATAAATGACGGGTTCCTTTCTAAGCATGAAATACGGCAAAAAAGCCATAATTAATAGGCACACGCCTGTCGCAATGCGATTGGATGACTTTTGCTGATGAATCAAATACCCTTCCGCCATCTCTTGACTGACATAATACCCACGCTCTTCAACACCGCCCTTCACCTCGCCCTCCTTTA
The DNA here is from genome assembly GCF_002264385.1 of Paenibacillus sp. VTT E-133280. Classification (NCBI taxonomy): domain Bacteria; kingdom Bacillati; phylum Bacillota; class Bacilli; order Caryophanales; family Paenibacillaceae; genus Paenibacillus; species Paenibacillus sp. VTT E-133280. The sequence continues at coordinate 49,443 of NZ_NFUX01000003.1, read as the reverse complement.
GCAAATAATCGATGGACACATCGAATAAGTTACCAATCATAAGCAGCTTTTCGGTTTCAGGGAACCCTTGTCCGTTTTCCCACTTGCTGACTGCCTGTCTAGACGTGCACAGCTTTTCAGCCAGCATTTCCTGGGAATAACCTTTTTCTTTTCTAAGTTGCAACAATTTTTCGCTAAAAGACATTGGCTTACTCTCCTTTGCTAAATATTACCTTTATTATAGAAAAACAATAGAGTAAAGGCTATATGATTGAGGTTGCGTTTGCGCCACTTGCAGTTGCAAATGCGTAATAAGCTACAATACATAACATTAGGGCATTTTACAAATGTTAATAGATATATAATGACATCAATTAATGACTAAAATTAATCTACTTCTCTAAAGAAAGGAAGGTTTAAATCTGATGTCTTTACTCCTTGGGTCACATGTATCCATGACTGGACCAAAGATGCTCCTTCGGGCTAGCGAAGAGGCATCATCTTATGGAGCGACCACCTTCCTGATATATACCGGAGCACCTCATAATACACGTCGCAAACCCATTGAAGCCTTGAATATTGAAGCTGGCCAAGCTCACATGTGCGCTAACGGCATTTCAAATATTGTGGTACATGCTCCGTTTATTGTGAACTTAGGGAATACGATATCGTCTCAGGTCTTCGAGCACAGTATAGAGTTTCTTCAATCCGAAATTATAAGAACGGAAGCTTTAGGCTCTACGCAAATTGTCCTACATCCCGGTTCCCATGTTGGTGCGGGTTCAGAGGCTGGAATCTCGCGGATCATAGAAGGCTTGAATGAAGTGTTAGCCGATAAACGAAATGTTCAGGTTTCATTAGAGACGATGGCGGGAAAAGGCAGCGAGTGCGGAGTCACTTTTGAGGAACTTGCAGCTATTATTGATGGAGTGACTCACAATGAGCGATTATCGATTTGTTTGGATACTTGCCATATCCACGACGCTGGTTATAATGTGAAGGAGGATTTTGATGGCATCTTAGATCAATTTGATCGCGTAATTGGAATAGAGCGCCTGAAGGTCATTCACGTAAATGATTCCAAGAATATTATGGGCTCGCGAAAAGACAGGCACGAAAATATTGGACACGGATATATTGGCCTTCGGGCATTACGATATGTAGTCCACCATCCTCAACTATCGACCATTCCCAAACTTCTAGAGACCCCCTCCATCGGTGAAAAGAAGTATGTCAACGCACCCTATAAGCATGAAATCTCATTGTTAAGAGGGGAGACTGATGAGCCGATAAAAAAATAAAAACCGCATACAAAATGCAGTTTTTATATCCTTATTTATTCTTCTATAGAATTATTCACAACAGATGTGGTTTCGTTCGCTTGAACCTTTTTTAGAGAGTTTTTCTTAGCGGTTAACTCTTTTGAAAGATCAGATTGTGTACGGTTTAAGTTCTTTACCTCATCGTTCAACTTTTTGATTCGCGACATTTTACTGCTCAAATCCGTGTGAGACTTACTAAATTTCATATCCTGTTCTAATTGATTAATTTTGAATTTTGATTTTTCTTTTTTGTTCTGCGTGTTTTTGATCTTGCTTTCAAGCTCCGTAATTTCTTGCTGTAATTTAGTGATCATTGGTTTATTAAAATTAATTGCCATTCTTACACCTCATATCATATTGTGTTGCTGAGAGATTATTCTACTATAAAAAGAACAAAAAAGCACACTCCTTAGAGTATGCTTCAAAGGTTCGTGCCCTTTTAAAAATAATCAGAGAAATATGGATGCTCTGGTCTAATCAGTCCTTCAAGTAAATGGATCGTGACTTCATCCGTCTGAATACGGCCGATTCGAGCCAGGTAGGTTGGCCGCTTATAGCCCATTAACATGGTTGTTAAGGTAGGAATATCAAGCGTAAGCGAAGGATTTAACCCTCCTTCTTGCAGGCTCCCCTTCCCTTCTCTATCTACGGATAAAGTAAATGTCCCTCGATTCCATTCAAGCATCGGATCACTCAGATTAAAAACAAGCTCACAGTCCTTATCCTGTCGTTTAAAAGGATACTGTTCAATAAATAAACGAACATCCACAATTCGCGCCATAAAATAGGGAGCAATCGTCTCCTTGATATCCCCATCATCTAATAGGAATGACAACGGTTCACCTTTATAAATATCCCCTTTAACCAGCTTAATCATCGAAAAATGCGCACTAATAAAATTCCACAAACCCGTTCGAGCCTCTTCAACAATGTATACCATCTCTTTGATATAAAATATTTCTTCGGCGACCCAATATAACAAGTACCCCATGGGTTCATCGTTGTTATTGTAATAAATACCAACCGTCATATCATCCAAATCCCACCGCAGATATTCTTCCCATGCTAGCTCATTACGAATCATCGCCCCATGATGCTGTACGGCAAACTGATCATAAATCACTTTGATGTCTGGATGCTCAATGGTTACGCGTTCCACATTTCCTGGGACGTTCCTCATTTTTGGCAACTGGGTATCCGGTACTTCAAATGAGATTTTATCGGTAATGATTTCCCAGCCTTTTCTTCTATAATAAGGGATTGAATACGGAAAAAGATAAGATATCGATTGTTTACGATCCCGCATTTTAGTTAAAGCATGAAGCATTAGCTTATTCATTAGACCCAAATTGGCATATTCGGGATAGGTTCCAACACCCGTTAGCCCACCCATCTCATAGATATGCCCAAAAATATTCACCTGAAATGGGTATACAGCTAACTGAGAAATGAGCTTGTCTCCATCAAACCAACCTACAACATCAGCATACTTAAGAACTGGCAACTTTGCCTGAGTGATTTCACGGTTCTCCCAGCCAAAGATTTGCAGATCGCGATTGGTCACCTGAAATACATAACGTAGTAGATTATTAAATTGCTCTGCGTGCTTGGTTTCGACATTGGCTAATCTGATTCGATCTTGTAACTTACTGCGACTCACTGTTATTACCTCCGATAAATAGTCCACTTTTTCAGCTTAGAACACTAGCTTGATCACATTGACTCAACGCATAGTATTCTTTATATACGTTGAATCAATGCATATGGTGTCCATTATCTTGAGATTTCTTTATCCACACCCAGTGAGTTCTTTTGCAGTTTAGGGATCAAAGCATAAGCAAATGTGATGAATGGACTTAACCATAAGAAGGTTGCATAAGGTGCATATTCTATAACAGGTACACCCAGAGTCACTGCGAAGAAGGCGCCACTAACACCCCATGGAATCAATGGATTAACTAATGTTCCACAATCCTCTAGCGTCCGGGACAGTGTTCTCGCTGGAATGCCTCGGCGATTATATTCATCTTTGAACATTTGCCCCGGCAATAGGATCGAAAGATACTGTTCACCCGTCATGCCGTTTACCGCAATGGAGGATGCTCCGCTCATAAGAACAATGCTGCTTTTACGCTTAAGGGGTTGAATGAGTTTACGGAAAAAAGCCTCGATCACACCGCAATGCTGAATCAAACCACCTAAAGATAAGGCAATTAAGATTAAGGATACAGACCACATCATCGATTGCATCCCTCCGCGATTGACAATGGAAGCAACCATTTCATTCCCGATATTACTGTTATATCCGTTCTGCATCACACTAAACCAGACATCGATTTCTGTCTGCTGCTGAACGAAAGCCGTCACAAGAAGACCACTTATTATTCCGACAATTAACGTAGGCAGGATCGGCACCCGCTTGATCGAACAAGCAATGACAGCTATAGGAGATAGCAGCGTTAACCAATGAATATGGAAACCATCTTGTAAAGCAAGTTTAATGTCCGTAATCGAGGTTAAGTCGATTGAGTTGCCCTTTGGTGCGAACAAGAAAAAGATTGTAGTTATAACAAGCGCTGGTAACGTTGTGTAGACCATGTTACGAATATGTGTAAATAAAGGGATGCCGGCTACTGCGGGAGCAAAATTCGTGGTATCGGAAAGTGGCGACATTTTATCACCAAAACAAGCCCCACTGATAATCGCTCCAGCAGCCAAAGTTGGGGAAATCCCCGTAGTTACTGCAATACCCATTAAAGCAACACCGATCGTGCTTACTGTCGTAAATGAGCTTCCAGTGAACATCGAGACGATGATCGTGACATATAATGCGCTCACCGCAAAATAATTCGGATTAATATAATCCATACCATAATATAAAAGCGAAGGCACTGTCCCGCTCATCATCCATACCGCAATCAGAATTCCGATCAGCATGAGGATTAGAATTGGCATGATGGCCGTTTGTATCCCTTGAATAATGGCAGATTCGATCTTTTTCCAAGAGAACCCAAACATCCCTAATAAGACGGCCGTGCCTATTGTAGTTACGAGAAGCGGCAGATGCGGCTCCGCTTTCAATAGAAAGATGGATACAAATAGAAGTGCGAGAATAAAAATGATGATGATCATGCTTTTTGAGAAACTAAGCTGACGTTCCATGACAATAATGCTCCTTAACATTGTATTGGGATAATAATAATGATTAATCGCTTCCTCACTTTCAAGCTTTTTTGCTTTTTGGCATTGAAGCGCAGAGGTAATCTTAACGAAAAGAATGAGGACAGTCAATGTAAAGAACATACATTGAAGGAATTTCCATAAAAAGTTCATAAAAATATAAAAAAGTGCTGGCTATTATGCCAACACTTTTGACTTTTTTCTTAACCCAGCTTCCTACAATTTTAATTGCCTGAGCTACCATTACTATTAGAGTTTTTCGGTTCTGCTGAAATGTAAGTTAACGGATAGGACTGACCCCCTAGTAACATCCTATGACCCTGGAATTCATCATATAGATTGATACGAATGCTTCCTCCCCTTAATATTTTGTGGAAGTTACTATTAAATGAGGCTAAGTATGATTTATTCTTACCCATTGGCAAATCTGCCCCCAGTTCCAAAGTCTTTTCCATGGATTGTCCGTAAGGGTCAATGAGTTCTAAGACTAACTTATGTTCATAGTGACCTGCTTCAAAATCTTCTTTCTCGGATAAGCTATAGTTTACAACTACATCTAATGTGCCTTTCTCTTCAGTAATCGTCCCCGCTGCATTGGCAACCGATAAGTTGTAAGGGAATAGATCGACACTTGTTAGATTATTGTGTGGGATTACTGTATTAGGAGTAAGTGCTAATTTAACACTATTAATAAATCCAGTGGATGTCCCCCCTAAATCTGTAAGCTTGCCGTCAGCAATCCCTTCCCCAATATAAAGCATAAGATCGGATGTACTCACTCCTTGCGGAAGTTTACTCCAGATAGTAACCAAATTTTTACCATTTGGGCTTGTTGGAGTTATCGATTGGCTAACCACCGCCTTGAAAAATTGGTTATCAGGTGTCTTGTAATAAGCCACAAGCTGTGCCTGTTTTGACTGGCGCGGCTCTTCGTTAATCATTTCCAGTTCCGTATAGATCAAGTTAGAACTATTTTCATTATAAGTGGTTGTCCGGCGCTCGCTAACTTTTGCTTTTTTGCTTAACGAGTTCATTTGATGAGTTTCACCTACAGAAATTGTATGAATTACATTATTTAGCGAACTTGTATTCATAGAGAGAAACTTCGTAACTTCATCTCCTGAGGTGGCCTGCAGTACAATCTTTAGCTGATTGAAACTATAAGTATATGGAACTTTCGCTATCACATAGATCTCTGTTGCTTCATTAGGAGCAAGCGACGTTTGCGTATTTGTGGTCACGATCTGGGCTGAGCTGCTCAGATCACTCATTCCTGCTTTGACTATAGCTTTGAGAGAAGGTAACTGTACTGAGGTTAAGCCGGTGTTACGGATGCTTATATTAGTTACGATTTGATCCGTATCATCCCATGGTAACCGCTGATAGGAGACCAGCTTCACCATAAATTTTCCGTACCTGTTCTGGACCGTATACTCTTGACCCATCAGATTATTGTTCTCCAGAGAATAAGGGATGTTAAACTGCGCAGTTGGAAAAATAACCTTGTCATCAACAGAGGGCTCCGTCCATTGCAACTGCAGCTTACCTTGATTAAGTTCTAATGGCACGTCCGCATTAAGATTGATAATTTTCTCTTCAAGCGGTTTCAATGTTACATTTTCAAGTGCTTTTGAATCTACCGGAATACTAAATCCTTCAGCAGCTTTAACCGTAAGCTCGTATGCAGGTAGCGTGATAGCTTTATTTCCAAAATTCTTAAGACGGAACTCAAGATTCCATTTCGCGGAATCATTTTCCGAATATACAGAAGCACTCTTCAATTGCATTTCAACGGTGTTATTCTTAATAGAAATCTTCTTAACAGCATAATTAGCCACAGCCAAGTCAGAAGTTGTTACTGCAGGAAGCTTGAAAGATTTAACTGGAAGCATTATTTTCAAAGTTTCATCTTCTTGCGCGAATTGCAATATCATTTGTTCAGTCTTCATATAAGAAGGAACTTCCGTTAAATAGTAAACCGTCTTCTTCTCTTGAGACTGTACATTGAAACTGCCACTGACGTTCTCCAGCTTAAGATCGAACACCGAACCACCGGCCGATTTCAGGTATGCTTTATAAGCGGTGTCGCTGAGCACTTTTTTACCCAAATTCGTAAAACTAACGCCTACTCTCATATAGATTTTCCCATTCATCTTAAGCCTTTGCAGACTTTCTGCTCTGATGTTTACTAGCAGATTTTCCATAGTGATTTCCTTGCTCTGACCTTGAGGAACGACAGCTGAATAACTAGCTGGAATGGTAAATACACCTAGCTTTTTCTGATAATCCTGGCTACTGAAATCCCAAGTAAATAGGGTTACTTTAGTACCGTTTAATCGTGTGGACTTTCCAATATTCACGTAATACGTGACGATTTGGCTACTATTAGGAGGTATGATTTTTTTGGTGACCTCTCTCGTGATAGGTTTGCCTTGAATGACTGATCCACCATTTGTAGTAACCCTAGAGAAATAATCAACGTGAGCTACACTATTGCTGCTACCATTGCTATAACTAAGTGTATATATAAGTATATTACCGCTCGGTTGCTCTAAAATATCCATATCTATCAGCTTCACGTTGACATTACTTTTCAAAGCTATTGAACCAAGTTTGTCAAAAATGAATACCGCTGCGTCTGAAACTCCTGTCGATGCTGCGTATGTGCCGTTTGCAAGAGATTGGCTAAACATCATTGCACTGAGCAGAACTGCAGCATATGACTTTAATCGTTTGTACATGAGTTCCCCCTCCCTTAAACCGTTACTCGTTCAAATACGTCGTCGCCCGGTTTTGAATCAGCTTGGCGACCTCATCGGCTGACTTCTGACCGCTGAAGAAGGCGGGCGATTCATCTCCGATCATTCGCACGACTTTTCCGTCAATCCGCGTGAAATACCCCGCAGACCGCATGAACTGTTCGTACTGGGCGAACTGCTCAGCGGAAACTTGCGGCTTTTTTCCGCTTGGAAGCTTATAGGTACCAGCGTTCACCTGCTTCTGAACGTCCCTCAGTTCGTTCTCGTTTACCGAGTCCAACATCGAGAATCCGTAATCTTCCCTTTCCTTCATCGATTGCACTTCCTCAGACAACAGGAATGAGATGAATTTCCAAGCCTCATCCTTCACCGGAGAATTGTCCCTAATCGCAAGCTGAACGCTAGGGGCGAGCCTCGTACCCACCGTTCCGGCTTGCGGCTTCCCGATCAGCTTCGGATTCGCGAAATAATAGTGAATTTCATCGATCAAATTGCCTGGTGAACTCAACACGGTAGAGTAAAACAACTGGCGGCCGACTTCGGCCGGCTCGGCGGTCGCGATGCCGTCGTCGTACATCTTCTTGACCTGCTGCATGGCAGCGACGAATTTTGGGGAGTCGAAGGAAGCTTTTTTCCCCGAGACGTCCACAAAATTGGCATAGCCGTCGACGACGATTTCCCACAGTATCAAATCCGGCGGTTCGTTAGCCAAAGCGTAGCGTCGGTCCATGCCGCTTTCGCTCTCTTTACACATCAAGCCCTTCGCGACCTCGGCGAATTCGGCCCACGTCCACCGGCTGTCGTCGATACTCTCGTCGGCCAGTAGATTTCCGTCGCCAATAAACCCTCTCATGAAGTACCCGAGCGGTATGGCGTATAAGTCACCGTCCGTCTTAAATACTTTGAGCTTTGCTTGCAGGTCGACACCACTCAGCGACGTGTCTTGTTTCAACAACTCGTTCATATTTGCGATAAGCTTTTTGCTTGCATATGATTCGAACGGCAGCTCTGCCACTTCGAGAATGTCCGCTCCCTTGCCCGATAACAGCTCCGTATTCGTCGTTTTCGTATACTTCTCGTAATCTCCGGGCTTCCAGTCTTCTTCCGCTTTTTTCACGGCTTGAATTTGCAGGTCGATGTCCGGGTATTTCTCTTCGAATCTTTTTTCCGCCGCTTCAAAGAAGGAACTCGACTCCCGTACCGAAAAATTCACGACGGTTTTTCCTTCTGCCGAGACGGGTTTTCCCTGATCGTTCGTCCCGGACTCGCTTCCCGAATTACTACAGGCGGCCGTCGCAAGCATAGCCATCCCCATCGCCAACATCCCCAGCTTGTTACTCTTCATTTTGATCATTTGATTTTCTCCTCCTATTTTCTCGTTGATATGATTTCTTATTGCAGTCGAACTCGGTTCCCGTCTTCAAGAGGTTCACTACTTTCCAGAATAATTGAATCCTCCACATAGAGGACATCCGATTGAATCATCGTTTCTTTCTCGTTCTTTTCACTGGAATGAATACGAACTTTCTTAGCGACAAAAACATTGCCTAATGCCCCCCGCTGCTCGTCAACTTTATAGACAAACAAACCTTCGCGATCCTCATGAATAGCTTCTTTGGATAGGAGTAATCCCTCTTGGAGTGATCGTTTCTCGAATTTGACCCGAGCCTGTTCACCCCCTTTAAGTTCTAGATCAACGACTTTGATTCTCAAAGCCTTTTGAGGAATGGTTTGTGTCTTCCCCGAATCATTACTAGAAGAGCTATCAATACGTGACTCTGAATTCACAATTTCTTCGATGGAGCCACTTATGGTCTGGGCCTCTTGTCCATGGCTCATATCGACATCGACCTCTACCTTTTCTCCAGCAGAAATCCCTAAACTAGATAAATGTGCAGAATCCATAATAATATCCAATCTGTAACCCTGACTGCTGTTCGATACAATAACTTCCGGTTCTCCCAATGAAGTTAATCCTTCAACGGCATTCAGTTTTGAAATTAATCCATCAAACGGAGAAAATAGTTGTTTTTCGCTTGTTAGATGATTTTTTAATCCGCTGATCTTATTTTCCTGGGCTAAGATATCTAACTTACCTTTTTCGATATCACGTCTTGCATTTCGAATTTTGAATTCATCCTCTTCCAGCGCGGACTGGATGTACTGGTCTTGTCTATTCTGTTGATCAATTTTCAGCTTTTCCAAATTAGTTATTTCATCTTTCAATTCTTGCTCAGCCGTTTTGCTCTCATAGATAATAAGCTTTTGTCCCTTTTCTACACGCTGACCTTCTTTCACAAGAATTTGTTGCACCTTCAGTCCGGTTGTATTCGAAAGCTTAGCTTCAGCGAGTGGATGCAATATCCCACTAGCTTCAATCGTAAGTAACAGATTACCCTTTGTTGGTTTTTCAGTTCTTACTTTCGGCAACGTCAAAGACTGTATAGTGTTACTGAATACTGTGAAAAACAATAACAATCCCATAAAAACCATGAAGACGACTTGAATATTTCGTTTACGTCTACGATCAGTCGGCTCTATACCTAACTCCATATCCCGTCATTCTCCTCCAATCAACCTTTGATACCAGACAATTGAATGCCTTCAATAAAATACGATTCCGCATATAAAAATAGCATCACCATTGGAGCCATGTATAGTATGGATGCAGCAAAAGCAATGCCCCGCTCTTCTTCATTGATCCTCGATAAAAACACTGACAAGGGCTGCTTAAACGGATCTTCTAGAAAGATTAGCGGCTGCTCCACCATATTCCAATAATCAACGAACAATAATATAACGAGTGCTGCCAGACCTGGCTTAATCATCGGAATAATAATCTTGTAAAAAATCAAAAAATGTCCTGCACCATCCATTTTGCTCGCTTCGATATACGCGTAAGGTATATCCAGCATGAATTGTCTGAGCATAAAAACACCAAACGCTGCGAAAATTCCTGGTAATATAATCGCATATGAACTATCTAATATGCCTAGCTTATCCGCCATAATATAGTTCGGTACCAGCGTCACTTGGAAAGGCATAAGCATCGTTAGGACATAGATAAGAAACAAAGGATCTCGCCCCCGGAATTTCAGCTTAGAGAAAGCATAGGCAGCGAGTGCTGCTACCAATGTTTGTCCTGCAATGATGGGTACAACCAAGAATACTGAGTTCCAGAACATCGTCAGATATTTAGGGTTGTCTAGGAAAACCTTAGCATACTGCTCCAAGGACACTTGATCCGGCAGTAATTTTAAATTCACAAAGATAGCTTCTCTCCCTTCAATTACTTCGTTCATCTGCCCGATAGATCCATAATTGATCTCAATTTCTTTCTCTGTCATAAGCGAATTTGTGAATGTGATCACAATCGGGAATAATAATATGATAGCAATAACAGCCATGACGAGTGTTAATGCCCCTTTTCGTAACACTTTGACAACTGGCACAACCTTTTCACCCCTATTCCATGAATTGTCGATGCCTCCGCTCAATTGCAAACAATCCCAACACGATCAATAAAATACAACCAAACATTAAGGTCGCCGCGGCAGTCAGCTTCTGTACATCGAGTGTCATGAACATATTGTTCATATAATGCTGCAGTATGTAAATGCTGTCATGCGGATAATCACCTGCGATCAAATACGTTTCACGAAACACTTTAAATGAATTAATGATCGACATGATGACCACAAAAAACATCGAAGAGGTTAGATAGACCAGTGTAATACTGCGAAACTGGCGTAAGGGTCCAGCACCTTCAATTTGAGCCGTTTCATAATAATCCTTAGGAATTTGCTGCAATCCCGCTAAGAATAGAATCACGTTATAGCCTATGTTCTTCCATAAATAAACAACAATGATTACATTTCTAGCTGCATCCGTCTTCATCCAATCCACACGTTCGATACCGAAGTTGTTCAGCCAGGCGTTAAGCGAGCCATTCCAATCGAAAAGTATCTGCCAGATCAGAATGATAGAGACGACAGGTACGACAAGCGGCAACACATAGCCAGTCCTAAGCCAATTCCGAAAATATGTATTTTTATTCAATAACATCGCTAATCCTAACGATAGTACAAGAATTAGCGGAACACTTATCGCGCTAAAATAAAATGTATTGGACGCTGCTTTACGGAAGGAATCGCTCTTTAATAACTCTCGGTAATTATCAAACCCTACAAAATGGCCCTCTATCGTGCTGTCCATAAAAGAATAGAATACGCCCATTACAAACGGTATAAGGTAAAACATCGCAAATCCGATACCGCTTGGTGCAAGGAACATCATTGCCGCTGAGATATCCTTACGGAGCCATTTCTTTATACTTGGGTTTATCATCCTTTCAGTAACCTCCTTCATGCACTTAGAATAAGAAAAACTTCTTAAAAACAAGTACGGTATATATTAAGTATTTCTTAAATTTCAAAGTGTGAAGTCTCTGCGATCACAAAAAAACCGTTGATAGATTTATCAACGGATGATTCATTGCTTCCTAATTCTTCGAGTATAACTCCACAGCCTGCGTATCCTTAATTGGATTTGAATATTTCTCTAACGTTATCGTTAATGGCTGAGGATAGTTCTTCGCTTCCGCGCCAAAATTATATCCAAACTCGTTCACGGCTGACCCATCCTTAGAAGTCGTATAGCTGCTGAAGCTGTTTGTGGAAGGTTCTCTATGATGTACCTTCCCTTTTGCGTCAGTAAAAGTCTCAGCAAGTCTAGTAGAGCGTTCTAAATATTGAGCATTCTCAATATTACGTCTTAGGAGGATTTCTCCTTCCTCTACGTTATTCTCTGGAGTTGGCGTGACTAACTCAAGTCCAGTTCCGGGCGCTTGAATAAGCTGATACTTGTTTAGATCCACGACAATTTTCATCTGGTCCTTTTCGACTGCCGAAATCCCAAAAGTCTTCAACGACACTGAATCTGGCTGACTGCCCTTACTATGTTTGAACACTAACGTGAACTTGGAGTTGTCCGAATAGATTTCGGAATTGTCAGCGTTGATGGTATCCGGGTAATACAACTTATCAGTGATGTCCCCTTTTTTACTAATCAGCACAGGATTAATCAATTGGAAAATCTGTTTATCATTATTCTGATCATACTCCAGATCTACATAGGTGCTTAGCGGAGTATACTGAACTCCAGTGACTTTAATCTTTTGTCCATCCACGGTCAGCGTTCCTTCTGTATTCAGAATCCGTTCTTGTGCTTTGAGCATGTCAGGATCAAGCTCGAAAGCAACATCAAGGCTAGTCCGATACTTATTAGTACTGGATAGGAGTGCCTTATCTGAAGTTTCGGTAAGAATTATATTATAGTTTACTTTCTTAGGATATTTAATTGCTGGTGAAAGATTAGTGGAGTATATAAAATCCATAGACTGTCCAGGTTGAATTCGGCTTTCACTAGCGAGCATACTTAATGATGCACCTTTGTGAAGTGACGACTCCTTTATCCCTTCAAATTGAAGTCCAAAATCAGCGTGTATAACTACTTCGTCTGTATTGTTCTGAACACTGTATAGGACATACACCTTCCGTCCATCGGTAACGGCACCTGTCACATCTATTCGGTATCCCTTGTTTACCGCACTCTGACCTACAGGCATCACGAGATTCTGTTCAAGAGCACTGGCAAGTGCAGAATCTAATCTGGAGAATGTGCGATAAGCTTTGAAATCATTCGTAAGCTTAGTGCTAGCCGATTGTACTGAAGGTTGCAGCATTTCCTTATCCGGTAATCCGATTGTTGAATATGTAAATAGAAATGCAACTGCTGCAGCTGCAATCACGCCCATTCCTGTAGTATAGATCCGTCGCTTTTCTCGTTTTTTCCCCTCCGTAATTCCCTTTCTCATAGCGTTGTAGATTTTCATCTCCTGCATCGTTTCGACATTCTGTTGTACTTCATCAATGTTCTTACGAAGCATCCATTCTTCTTTTTCTGTCATTCCGTTCACCTCCAATATTACTATAGATAGCTCCGAAGCTGTTTGAGTCCCTCTCGCAGCCAAGTCTTAATGGTACCTTCTGGTCGTTTTAGCACTTTGGCAATTTCGATAGTGGTCATGTCATGGTAATATTTAAGCGTTACGACATGCCGATACTTAGGCTTTATCCGATTCATCGCACGCTCTAGATCAATTCGATCATTACTTTTCATTTCCCGAGCCGCTTTCTCAATGATCTTTTCCGTAGGCACCACACGTTTTTTACGCCGAAGCTCATCCATACAGCAATTGATCGTTATTCGAATAAGCCAAGGTGTGAAGGACTGCTCATCCTTTAATTTTTTGCGTTTCATCCATGCTCTGCATGACGCTTCTTGGATCACTTCCAGCGTATCAGCCTCTGTTCGCAGATAACTATAGGCTATGGCATACATTTTTCGATGCTCCACATATAAACGACTAAAAAAAGCCTCTTCATCCATTTGCGCAAAATCTACCATTCTGATCTCATCCATTGTGTTTTCCACCTTCCACCACCCCCTCTGTCTTTATTCAGGAAGGAACATCCCCCTCATATCATATAAGTAAGACGGAGTTGACCGTAAAAACGATTGATTTTTTTCAAATTTATTTGTTATGTTGTAAAATAGTAACGTTATGTATATCCTTGAAAGCATTTTTGTGAAAGAAGGTGAATCGGTGCTAAAAGCTGACAGACAGGCATACATCCTGAAAAAAGTAGAGACGGAAGGCCGCGTTGTTGTCCAAGAATTAACACAAGAATTAAATGTAACCGAAGATACCATTCGAAAAGACTTACAAAGCCTGTCGAAGATGGGACTTCTCAAGCGAATTCATGGGGGAGCCCATAGCCTTATCAGCGACATGAAGGATTTCAATTCACGTGTAGAATTAAATAGCCAGACCAAAACGGAGTTAGCGAAACGAGCTTGCACTCTTATTGAGAATTCTAAGGTTATCTTTATTGATGGCGGATCTACGAATCTAAAAGTAGCTGAGAACATCCCAGAGTTTTTTGATGGAAGAATTATTACCAATTCCCCTTCGATTGCGTTATCGCTGTGCCGGTTGTCAAAAGCAAGTGTAACCTTGTTAGGTGGCGATCTTGATAAAAAGAACCAAGTTTTATTCGGAGCCTCAACACTTAGAGCGATTCAGCAAATTCATTTGGATTTAACCATCCTTGGCGTATCCACGCTGGATTCCAAAGTGGGCATAACCGTTCCCTCTTATGAAGAATCCATTATTAAGAATCAACTTTTTGAACAGTCCTCTATGGTTATCGCTATAGCTACGAAAGAGAAGCTGGAGAAAATATCAACTTTCTTTGTAGCCAATGTATCCTCATTAGACTATTTAATCACTGAAAATACAGTAGATCATAAGATTATTGATACCTATCAAAGACTTGGCGTTAACGTGGTTACAGTATAGACTATTCCTAATAATGCACAAAAAAAAGATGAACACCATTGAAGATTGTGCTCATCTTTTACAAATAACCAGAAACGTCACTCAGGTAAATTGTATTACCAGTCTTAACCGATTCTTCAACCGCCAGCATCGCTCGCAGGGTAGCCAACCCATCCTCAATCGTCGCCCCTACACCGGGCTTATGATGCAAAACAGAATCTGCGAAACCTTCAATCTGTAATCTATAAAAATGACCATCTGCTCCGAGCAGTCTGTGATAGCTGTTATCACTAGCTTTAAAAATTTCTACATCACTTGATTTTAGAGTCCAAGGATTATAAGTCTTGCCCATTACAGATCCAAACTCCCCATAAATTTGAAATCCTTCATGCCAATCCATCCGAACCGCAATGGTCAAATCCAATTGGGCTACAAAGCCACTTTCGAACTCCGCAGTAATAAACCAGCAATAAGCACCGAACTTTTGTGTATTCCACGCCTTAACACTTACAATATTCCCACCTAGATATCTTGCGGTATCAAACAAATGGCTTCCATGACCTAACATATAATAACGTTCCTTATTCGCTTTTGGATCTCCAGCCGGTCTCTTCATTTTGTTACCGGAGATGATTACTGGCTGAACATTCTCGGTGACCGTATATCGATAGGTGGAATCACAATACCAAGCTTTTAGGCCAATAATCTCACCCATTTCATGATCAACAAATTCTTTTGCAGCCACTATACCAGGGTCAAATCTCTTCATATTTCCCACTTGCACTCTGAGATCCGTATGATCCACAAGTTCTTTTAATTCCTCCGCTTCTTCGATCGATACACCCAAAGGTTTTTCTACCAAGACATGTTTCCCTGCTCGTACGGCTTGTTTTGCAGCCTCCACATGAAATTGATCCGCTATTCCGATAACTACAGCATCAACGTTAGGGTCTGCCAGCATTTGCTCATAGTCCGTATAAACCTTATCCGGTTCATATATAGCATTCATTCTTTGGAGTAAATATTCATCCACATCACAGATCGCATATAGATTAGCATTACGTGATCTTTTAATGGAATCAAAATGAGCCGCCTGAGAAATCTGACCACAGCCTAGCACCCCAATATTCAACAATTTCGTTTCCTTATTCATATATTTAGTCCCCCTATTCTACCTAAGGTAATTCAAAGCATGCTTTACGTCATCTACCTCTAACCCATGCATAATAACGGGCCCTTCATAAGTCTTACTTAATTCATTTAGATATTCTCTTAAAGGCAAGTTCCCTTTCCCCACAGCTGCAAAAATGATCTTCTCTTCGGTGACTAAAGCATCTTTGCAATGGGCAATGGCTATGTAATCCTTCAGCGCGGTTAACGTTTTTTCGATTTTACCAAGGAGATCTTTATGATCCTTTGGAGTTACAAGATTTGCCGCATCGTACAGAAGCTTAAGATAAGGTGTATCCAGATTTCTCAGTAGTCTTAAAGCATCCTCTGCCGTACTCACCACATTGGCTTGTTCGGGTTCAAATACTAAAGTCACTTGATTGGCTTCGGCAATTTCAAGCATCCAGGCAAGACTATCATGCAATAGTGACCATGCTCTCTCTGTATGATTCTCCGGATGAGGACTCCAAAAATCTTCTTGATTCAAACTTCCTGTAGAAATAGAAACAAACGGCACCGCTAATGCTGCTGCAGCTTCAACTACATTGTTAAAACATTGCTGGTTCTCGGCTTTCTTCCCTTCATTCAGCTCCAGCGCATTAAAAGTCCCTGAGATCACAGCAATGCTAACCCCACTGTTCATGGTTGCTTCTTTGATTTGAAGGATGATCTCCTGAGTAATTTCTTTAGGTAAGCTCGCCAACCCTACGTTAGCAAAATTGAATTGAACCGTACTCATCCCTTGGGCTTTGATTTTGTGTAAGGCGGTCTCCAGATCATCGTTCAAATATATTTTCGAGAAAATTCCCAGCTTCACAAGTTACACCTCCTTCACCCCTTCTTCAATCTATCATACACTCAAAAACAATTACAAACAATAAAAATCAATTAGTTTAATTAAGTGAAAAATAACAAAAAAATTAAAAAAGTGCTGGCAATCAAGCCAACACTTCATAATCAATTATCGATTTCGATTAATCATATAGTTCAATAAATGCTTTAGAAAAGCAATATTACGAGGAATCTCCTTCAATGCTTCCATGGCGAGACAGTAGTGCTCCCACATCTCTTTTCGCGCACCATCTGCCCCAAGGATCGATACAAATGTCGAATTGTTATTCTCCACATCCTGACCGATCGGCTTGCCTAATAAATGATGATCCCCTTCCAAATCAAGCAAATCATCTTTAATCTGAAAAGCAATTCCCGCATGGTAGGCAAATTTTTTCAGAGACTGAATTTCTGACCCCTGCACCTGAGCAAGAATAGCTGGCATCACTAGTGAAGCTTCAAAGGCAATTCCAGTCTTATAGAAACAAATCATATTTAATTGCTCTAGTGTCAGCGTTTGTCCCTTAGAATTCAAATCCATCGCCTGCCCCATACAAGTATCTCCTGCTTTTTGGGCTGAATATTGCATTAAGGCAAGCACAGCTTTAGCATCAAAAGAATGAAGTGACGCCTGTTCCTCGATCGACTTCTGAATCAAAAACAGACCGGTTAATTCCGCCGTGGAGCTATTGTACACTTCGTGCAGCGTTGCACGACCTCTTCGGGTTGAGGCATTATCCTGGGACGGAAGATCATCGAAGATTAGGGAAGCCGTATGCATATATTCCAAAGATCGAAGAAGCGGTACAATTGCCGATTCATCAAGACCATATTCGTTAACGCCCATGACCCATGTTAATATAGGCCTTATGCGCTTGCCATCTCCTTCTAGACTATAGTTAGCCGCATCAATAAGCAGTTCTTTCATGGCTGGTGTCTCGTCTGGCTTGAATATCAGCAATTGGTTATTGACTTGATCACGGACCTTTTGAATCGTTTCTCGAAACTCCACTTTTTCCTTCTTACTGTTTTTTAAATTCAAAAGCAACTGGTCCCGAAGTAGTTTATCAAAAAAATCCACATCGTCCGCTTTCTGCACCAACTGCTGTACAAGTCGATTAAATTCTGGTTGACCCGAAGCGAAGATCTCCATGATCTCTTTATACTTTTCAATACCTACACGTTCTTTACAGCGCTTGAGACCATTGATGGCTCGATCTAATATGACCTCACGGGTTTTAGGATCAGATTGATACACCGTGTGTATTAAATGGGAGATGACCGTCCAGTATAGTTCAAAAGGGTTGATCAGATCTGAACGTTGACCACGGTATTTTAAATAATATGTATAGGGAGTTACCGCTCCCATTTCCATATCATCAAACATATCCGCAAAATCATCCGCGAGCTGATTGTAAAGCCCATAGAAGAAAGTACGTTGATCAAATCCGTCATCGGTTGGAGCACTAATTACGGATCGGACAATTAAACGGGAAGAAGAGGATTTTAAAATGATGGGTATAAAAAGTTCTTCATTACTGTATTCAGGGTTAGATAGATTCTTCATACGATCCAACTCCTGGGAATGAAAAAACACAAAGGACTGCTCGAAGAATGTATTCTGCATTTCTGGCCGCTGATATCCCCTAATATACTCAAAAGCCTCCTTGAGCTCCGAATGTACAAATCGAAGGAACGGTATATTCTCTCCGGACCATTCACCCAATTCCGGCACAACTCTATTAAGGATCGCCATGCGTATCATTTGAGAATATTGTTCTTTCTCAGGGTCGGTTAAGACACTGGAATCAAGAAGATCATCAATAAATGGATAAGTTAAGCCATACGAATAACCAAGCCTAATTGCTTCACCAATTCTTGCGGCCCGCTCCACAGCCGATACTTTATCATCCATCTCTTCCATCACATGAAGAATTACTCCTATGATGATCTTTATCAATTTGCGCTGCGCTTGCTCAGGATTCATTTCCTTCGGAAGATGTGCTGACACCTGCTTAAGTTTGTCTATCACCCAAATCGTAGCAGTTTCAACGCCTTCCTTCTGAGCCCAACGATAAATCCCCGTAAAACTCATAAAATCTGACTGATCCCCCGAATTGGACGAACCCGGATGAATCATCTGATTTCTAATGTCGGCAACCATACGCTTAATTCGGATTTGTGTGTTCGGTGCATCCAAAGCTTGCCCCAGATCTCTCATATAAAGATAAGAAACGCTTCGATCCAAATAATCTTCCAATTTACCGGTTTGATTCAGCCATCCTAGATATCTATGGTAATCCTTAGAATCAGGTTTCCTTTTTCCTCTAGATAAAAAGGACAACCATGAACGACGATGAATGTGATTCTTCTTCCACAACCGAAAATCTTCAGTTAAGGTAGTCACGTAAGTTTTTTCTTTGAACTGTTCACGAAGAGATGTAAAATACTGAGCTGCCTTCCGCTCAGCGATCGGGTATGCTGTATCCGCGTGATCTGTAAATTCTTCATTCATAGGTGATGACCTCAACTTCTCTTTTTGTTAACATGACCCATTAGGAAATCAGAATTTCTTCCTGAATGAAATGTTCATCAGTTAATACGGTCAAAACGCTCTTCGGTTACGAAAAAGAAGCCTGACTCATCAAGCTTCTTTCAATTTTTCTATACACAAATTATTCTATTTTGATTTATCTGTATTATGCTCCTTTACTTGGATGTCCAGCGATAGAGCTGCTCCTAATTCCTTTTGAACATAAGCTAGATCTGTGATCTGCTCAATATGATATATACCTCCCGGAAATGGTGAATCATACAGTAGCTTTGAGACTGCTGCAGTCACTTTTGCCGTAACGATGGATTGATTTTTCCCTTGCAGCAAAAGATCAGCAAACATGGGCTTCCCCTCACGATTTGTTCCACGAGCCTCAACCTTGATCGCGAACCGGTCACTACCTAAATGGAACCTCTCCATGGCGCGAACAATTGACCTATTCACCCCGCCTGTCTTCAGTAAACGAACGGCTTTTGTTATTTTAACTAATGCCAGTATTTTGGTAACAACGGCCGAATCTAGACAGAAACGTGTGGAGATGGACGATGCTTTGAGCGTTCGGGCAAGTGTCTGTTGATCTGAGAAGGGGAAACGATACGCATAATGACTCTTTAAATTATCGCCAAAATGATACGATTTGCGGTCAGTGAAACTCTCCACCTCTACTAGACGATTATCCTGCTTCACTTCGAACGTTTCTCCTAAACTATTCACCGTCCATTCGATCGCTGCCTTCCCATGAGAATCACCAAGTCCGAGCATAATTGCGATTTCGATTTCTTCCGTTTGTTCTATCTGTCTTTCAGCTTCAAGTGCCATAAGATTGGTAATACCGGGTGCAAGCCCTACACTAAGAACAGCACTAGACCCATGTTGTGCAGCCAGCTCACGATATGCCTCAATTTGAGATAAAAACGGACCGCTCGCAGATACATCTACATAATGCGTTCCACTGCGAAAGCAAGCTTTTACAAAATCCGTATTCGTTTGATCCAAACACATAATAACTAGTTTCACTCGATCTAGTAAATGTGCAGGTAACGGCTTATTGATATCTAACTGCAACGGCTTAACTTTACCGTGTGTTGATTGACTGAACTGCTCTGCTTTTTCAAGACTTCTCCCGGCAGCAAATACTTTACCTGGGTACTTCTTCTCTAATATTTCACATATCGTACGCCCTACATGTCCATAACCACCAACGACAACAATATCTTCTTTTTCCTGCATTTTATCACCGCATCCTATATAATAGAGTTAATTAATAATCATTCTCAATTATACGGATTTCGCTTTCGTTCACTATCCCACAAATGTGGGGGTTCGTTATACTACATTCATGACTAGAGGTCTGCCCAATGAACACTAATAAACATTTCAGTCAAATAAAGAAACGAATCATTAAGCTAGGAATGGTTACTGATTCATCACATCACTACCGTACTTCCTTGCTGTCTCTTTTACGTGAAGCTGTTCCTTTTGATGCTGCTTGCTGTACTCATGTTGATCCACAGACATTGCTTTCTACGGGTGCAGTTACGGAAGATCATGTGGAGTCCATTCATCCCCACTTGTTCCAGAATGAATATGGTGAGGAGGATGTGAACAGCTATGAGCAAATGGTTAATCACAAACTTCTTGTCGCTACATTATACGAAGCAACCGAGCAGCAACCCGAGCGAAGCGCTAGATATCGAAAGGTTTTGAATCCAGCAGGTTTTGGGGATGAACTACGTGCAGTGCTAATTCTTGGAGAAGCATGTTGGGGGTATTTGACGTTGTACAGGAAAGCGGAGCAATCAAAGTTCTTACCAGAAGAATATGACTGGATCGCCTCGCTCATCCCTCTCATTGCCACCAGAATACGTGCTTTCAGTCTTGAGCTTCCTGAGCGAGATGAGACTTGGCTTGATAATCATTATGGTTCCGGCATTGCTGTTCTATCTGATCAATTTGCTCTTCTCTCCTCCAATCCCACAGCGGATCGCTGGTTAGATAAACTTCGATCATTGGAAAAGATCGATGCTCATATCCTGCCACGGCCAATCCGTGCGGTTAGCACGCAAGCGCTCAACAGCCCCTCCGAATCAACGGGTCCTGCTAAGGTATGTATCCGTACGAATGAGGGTCCGTATTTAGTCATTCGGGCAAGCCGTCTTCACGCTTCCGACGGTCAGTTCCAGTGTGCTATTTCATTCGAACCCGCACGTCCAGCTGACATGCTTCCAATCATTGCTGAAGCATATCGTTTGACGGAACGCGAGCAGCAGCTATTACACGGTGTAATTCGCGGATTATCCACTAAAGAATTGGCTTCTGCTTTACATATTTCCGCATACACCGTTCAGGATCATTTAAAGTCTATTTTCAACAAGTCAGGAGTTAGTAGCCGTAGAGAACTTATTTGGTATTTGCATTCACGCTACAATATTATAGAAGCCTAGGCTGCTAAACTTTAGTCCAATGGCTGACTGACAAGCATATGATATAAACCATAGATACTACAGCTATTTAACACTTGAGATGAACATTATTTTTCAGAGAGCAAAATAAAAAAGTACCCTCTCTATCCGTTTAGATGAACGACCGGAGTGGGAACTTTTAAATGAAAACCTTATGCTCTGATCAAGTTACATAACGTTATTACTTCGTATCTATAGATATAGATAACGTCCCATTAGATTCAACTAAAGAAATTTTGGCGTTATCCGTCTGCCATACCTTACGAAAGTTTGTATCTTCGCCATCTTTTTCCGTATCTGTGGTGTTCTCTTCACTGTTAGTGGCAGGCTCTCCAAGCTGTTGCGTAATCTCTTCTGTTAATTCTTCCCTGCTAGCTTGTTCAAAATGAATAGTCTCTCCAATCACTTTTCCAGAGTCATCGTAGGAGACCTGAAGAGTTGCCTCGTGATTCACAATCTTCTCATCATATTCCCGTGATATAAGGGTAGCCTTCGTACCTTCATTATTAGGTGCTCCTTCGCCGAGTAATTGGACAACTTCAGCATCCTCTTTTCCAATCAGTGTGGCTAATGAGTCAAGCTTATAGCTGCTCTCAGCTCCACTTGGTGCAGTAGTTGGAGGTGGAAGCTGAGATTTATCTGGTACTGGTTTTGAGCATGCACCAAGGGCAAAGGCCATAAGCAGTAACAAACAAGTTTGCTTTAATTTCTTCATGGGTTTCATTCCCTTCCTTGCTAGCTATTGATGTATTTTTCACAATTTATTCAACGATTATGTATGGATGGAGCAAATTCCACACAAAAAAAGACGATATCCCATGAAGTCAACTGACTTTGAGACACCGTCCTACATCATGAAACTATTCATTAAAGAGAAACTGAGGCTTGGCCGACCCAATTCACTAATTGAGCTATGTCCACGGTATCCCCTTTACGCAGTTTCAGTGTTTTTCTCTCCTGGGGGCCTTCAAATATCCCTTCTGGAAACACGAGCTCATTCGTATTAAAAATAACAAAGCTTACCGCATCTTTCGAAGTTGAAATAGCTGCTGCGTACTTACCATTTTTCAAAAAATGAGGCTTCTTATACTGAATTCGTTCCTGTACATCTGGGATTGCTTGGTGAACAACCTCTCGAAGATTAGTAGATAACTCCACCTGCCATGGTTCTTTTAACCCTTCAATAAAATCGATGACTTCCTGATTCATTATTCATCTCTCCTTTATGTACATAACAGTTAAAATTTTAGCATGTTTTCTACTACCATTTATTTCTTGCTCATTAAGTCAAAACCCTTCTGCGTGATTGTTAATTTCCACTAGCTACAAAATAAGAAAAAAAGGGAAAAGTTCCGAAGAACTCTTCCCTCAGGCTATCGTTAATGGATCGTTAGATTAAAACCACTCTGAATATAATTCAGGTTCGGGTTAGCAATATTCGTTGTTGTTAGGTTGTTAAACGTTGCTGAACCATTCCCTGTGTAGGTGTAGATGGCCGAACCCTGATGTGGCCCGGAAAAACGTGAAGTGGTAATTCCATCCAAGCCGGTACCATTAATATTGATGTTGTTGAATACGATATTCTCAAATCCACCACCATAACCGAACTGAATCGCATCGCGTTGTGTATTGATGATATCGATGTTGGTGAAGGTCACGTTCTTGATGGCATCATTTGAAGCTTCCAAATCAATAGCTCCACGCTCTCCACCATACAGATCTTTACTTGTACCACTTGTAATAATCGTAGTATCGGAGAAAACAATGCCCGCATTATTCTGGAAATGGTAGCCAGGGAACACGGTGTTCATCCGTATACCAGAACCACCTACAGTGTCAATGATGTAGTTGTGATCAGCCTTATGACCACCGCCTCCAAAGAATGCTATAGCTGCTGCACGCCAGTTATTCTCAATGGTGTTATACGAGAACGTATTATTCACACCTGCCGGAGCACCATTCGTATTACTGGTCCATACTGCAAGACCATCGTCACCATTATTACGTACATTGGTGTTTCGAACAATGGAATTGCTAGTGCCTTGGGAGTAGTTGATGCCATCGGCTAGATTGTTCCGAATCCGGCTGTTTTCAACCACAAGCCCACTGGCATAGATAGCAGGTGTATGTGCATAGTCGCCTACCCACATACCACATTCAAAGTGTTCTACCCAGACATCATGGATGATTGAATTGGTTCCGAAGTTATCCATAAATCCTTTGTAAATCGCATTTTGCCCATACCGGGATCGCAAATTCGAATTCATATACACATTACTAAA
Organism: Paenibacillus sp. VTT E-133280; assembly: GCF_002264385.1. Taxonomy (NCBI): domain Bacteria; kingdom Bacillati; phylum Bacillota; class Bacilli; order Caryophanales; family Paenibacillaceae; genus Paenibacillus; species Paenibacillus sp. VTT E-133280. The sequence continues at coordinate 25,502 of NZ_NFUX01000003.1, read as the reverse complement.
ATCTAGCTTGCCGCTAATACGGAGTGAAATACCGCCACCTGCCGCATTAGGGTTGGTAAACTGGATGTTCGTATGCCAGATACCAGCACCCGTAACCGTAAAGTTGTTGATCATATTGCTGGCAGAACCGATTTCCCACATGCTGCTAAGATTGAATGTTCCGGCAGGAATATACATGCTCTTCCCGCTAGCAACTGCTGCATTCACCGTTGCTTTAAAGGCTGCAAGATCGTCTTGACCATCATTAGGTACTGCACCATAATCTGTCACCGACACGGAGTTAGCCGGACGAGCGACTGCCGTAGGAACGGGTTCGATTTCGAGGAAATCAACACCATATTCCAGGCTATCACCATTGTTCTTCTGTATCCGTATGTTATCTCCAGGTTGCAGAGGGGTATCTAATTTCCAGTGTACTTCATCAAATCGGAAGAGTGGACGCCCAGCACTAGGAGCATCACCAGGCATATCGCCTGAGAAATACTGCCAGCTGTAATAGGATGTTAACGATACCGTTTTGACTTTTACTCCATTAACATATACGTCAAGTGAACCATTCAATCCCATACCATCCGATGAGTCAGGCATCGTAAATCTCATAGTCACACCCGCGCCGCCTTGCCCCTGTCTGACCGTCCATCCTATGTTCGATCCATTCGAAGGAAGGGCTACATAACGCTGACCAGACGCTTCTGAAGCAGTTAGGGCTTGATCAAACGTAGGTGCAGTTTTTAGTATAGCCCCCCCGCCGAGAGTAGCATCTTCAGTATCATACCGACTATAAGGCATGCTTGCACCACGTAAAGCATACACAACCAGATTAGTCGTGCTTACATTGTTTGCTTGCTTAGCTGTTACTTCATTCGCATCCACTTCCAAGGTAGTGGTTACAGTGTAATTGCCGTTGACAGCTGTCCATGTCCCTGGAATCGTGACGTTAATGGAAGCACCTGAAGCTAGGGTCCCGGTATAAGATCCATTAAAGGTTTGGATCGTGGAGCCTGCTGAGTTCTTAAGGGCTACTGTAATACCATGAGCACCGCTTGCAGATGCAATAGTCCCTTGATTCTTAAGATTTACATTAAAAGCTACTGTACTATTAGCAACTGGATTACTTGGGGTCCATGAAACTACACCCACTAAGTCAGAGCTGGATACTGGTGCGATAACAAGCGATGTGGGATTCGAATAGCTGTTATTCCCTTCGTTCTGCTCGAAAATCAAATTGCTCTCATCTACTTTAGCGCTCAGAGCATAGGTCGCTGCGGCTTTGGCTCCAGCATTTAATGTCATTGAGGCTGTTGTCGAAGCGCCTGCAGCTAGTAAACCTACTGGAGCAGAACCGACTAGCTCATTGTTTAAGTAGAAATTTACAGTTGTTGCTCCGGAGCTAGCATTTCCATTATTCTTAACCACTGCATTTAAAGTAATTGCACTTGTCTCGACCGGAGATGCAGGTGACCAAGACATTCCCGTTATCATTAGATCAGGATTTGCCCCAGGTGATCCGAATACTTGAAACTCCGCAATTTGCCCCGCTGGAGCGCCAGAGTTCGAAGTAATATTCAACTGCAGACGTTTAACCGTTGCCGTAACCGGTATAGTTACTGTATTGCCTGAAGCTGGATTAAATGTATACGATTGAGCCGATACCAAATTACCGAAGGTAGTCGTGTCTTGATTGTGACCGAGTACTTGAATCGTTTGCGTGCGAGTGCTCCAAGCAGAAGATGGATTCAGCTTCAATACGATTGACGTAATGTTGTGGTTCGCGCCTAAGTCGAGCGTAAGCGAGCTTGGATTGCTGCCACCTTCCCAGTACGTACTTGTGTCGTTATCATTCGCATTTGTTGCTACGAACGTTTGTGTACTGGAAGAAGCGTTAATCGTCTTGCCGACAGCAATATTACTCCCAGGAGCAGGTGTCGGTGTGACCGCCGGTGTTGGTGTCGGCGTTGCTGTTGGTGTGACTGTTGGCGTTGGTGTTGGCGTTGGCGTTGGTGTTGGTGTTGCCGACGGTGTTGGTGTGGCTGTCGGTGTCGGAGTAGGTGTTGCAGGAGGTGTTGTTGTCGTCGACGCTACTGTGATTTGGTCAAGATTAACGTTACCAGAATCACCAGCATCATATTTATATGCGATGGTGTTGTTACCCGCATTCAGATTAAGAACTTCCACTTTAGTGCTCCATGAATCCCAATTTGCCAGGTTAGATAGGGAGGTCTGACTAGTTTTGGTACCATTGACATAAATGCTGATTGTCTTTGCACTGCCACTTGCATTAGCGTATTTCAATGTCACCTCACGACTACCTGCTGCTGGCACGTTAACCGTGAATGTCGTTGTTGCACCTTGTGTCAAATATCCATCCACGAAGCCCGTACCGGAGTATCCGGCATGATCTGTGTTCACTTTAGCTCCTCCAGATAGTGAAGCAGATTCAGCTTCATAAGTGCCGGAAGGCGTTGGAGTTGGAGTAGGACCACTAGTGCCGTAAATCTCGAATTCGGACAGCTGCGCTGCCGGCCAGACGGTGTTGTTCGTTACATTCAGACGAACGTAACGCGTACTGGTTGAGGCAAAGTCGATTGTAACACTGTTACCTAGCACTGAGGGGTTAAATTCATAACTCGCAGACCCTACAATGTTAGTAAACGTTGAACCGTTGGTGCTACCTTGAACGGCCAGTGTTTGCGTCCGTGTCTCCCAACCCGCAGGGAGCTTAAGAACGATTTGATCAATATTCGTATTTGTCCCTAAATCGACCTGAATCCATTGCGGAAATGCATTATTTGTACTTTCCCAATACGTGCTTTGATTACTGTCTTTAACATTATCAGGACTATACGTTTGAGATTGACCGCTCGCTGTTACATTTTTGCCGAGTGCCAGGTTTGGTCCTCCGGAGGCAGAAACAAAATTAAACGGACCCGCAGCCAAGAATATACTTGAAATCAGCATGGATACTACTAGGGACCATACAACATACTTGTTACGCATTTTAATGTTAATCCTCCTCAAATATGTTAGATTCTCAGTAATACACGAACCTATCAGAGTGCCCGAATGATAGCGTTTACAAATAAAGTCATCTCAGAGCACATTAAACAGAACCACACCCTCCCTTCGCTTTCAGACACTTTCATTATAGAGAAGTGAGCCTACAGCTATAAGATGTAATTCTACGGAAAAGGTAAGTGATACCATTATCACAAAACTATGCGATTTACGGAATCTATGACATCCGCAATTGGTTTCTTGATTCACTCAAAATCAAGAATGCGATATGTAAAAAATACTTATACTTAGGGCTACGAAAATCTGCCTTCGTCTACCGTATCGTCATAGAATTGGCTCTTTGTTTTACTATTCTTTTTAAACTTTCGGAAATGATAACCACATGAGCCGATTTCATTTTGTTTTTTCGTGAAAGATTCGCCAACTACATTAAAATCCTCAACATTACAGACGTTGTCATGATAGTAATCGCCTGCCCCTTTTTCAAAAAGTCTGAACCCGCTTTTTTGAGCGGTTCTGAATGAAGCTGGATTATCAAGCGCTACACTTGCGGTAATGTATTCCAGTGATAATGCTTCAAGTAAATAATCTGACGCTGCCGCGCCCGCTTCCGATGCATATCCCATTTTGGTGTATAGACTTTTCATATACCACCCCATATGCACTTCATAGGAGATCTTTGATGGGTGAACTGAGATGACACCGATTACGTCGCCAGAATATTTTAAGCATATAGCAAATAAATTGCCACGTTCAGGATGTTGATCATCGATAATAAGGCCTTTGTCTTTCACACTTTGAAAGAATGCTAACATTATTTTAATAAAATCAATCGATACGTCACCTTGAAAAAATGGGTGTTTCATGACCTGCTCGTCGTTTTTCATTTCAAATAGCGCCTCTGTATCTTGTTCTATAAGGTCGCGGAGAATCAGCCTTTTGGTTTCAATGTACATTTCATCACCTTTATTCATCATTATTCTGTATATAAATTTTCATCATGAACATCCGATTAATGCAAGTTAAATCATACTTAAAACAAAAATTAAACTAAATAAAAAGACTATCGACAAGTAGAATGTCGACAGCCTGAGCGCCTGTTTTATCAGGCTACTTCTTTTTTTGCAGAAGGTGCATTTAATAAAACTACCCCTCCTACGATTAAAACGATTCCGGCAAACATAAGAATACCAAATGGATCTCCCCACACGACAATGCCCACAATCGCAGTTAGAACAGTACCTACACCCGACCAAATCGCATAAGCTAAGCTTAACGGTAATTCTCTAAGACTTATGGACAAACTATAAAAAGCTATGACAAAGCCAATAATAACCCCGATAGAAGGCAGTAATTGCGTGAAGCCTTCAGACAGTTTCAACATAGTTGTCCCTACGACTTCGCTAGCAATTGCTATACTTAGAGCTATATATCCTACATTTTTTTTCATGCTGCACCCTCCAAATTCTAATGAGCCCCACCAGAGAGCTTCATAACAATTACGCCACCAATGATGAGTAGTAAACCTAATAATTTCTTACGGTTAAAGCTCTCTTTATAAATGAGTACGCCAATTAAGGCTGTCAAAGCTGTACCTACCCCTGACCAAATCGCATAAGCTGTCCCTAATGGAATGGTTTTAAGCGCTAAAGAAAGACTATAAAAAGCGAAACCCATTCCAAGGATGACTCCAATGGAAGGAAGTACCTTTTTAAATCCGTTAGATACTTTTAGCATGGAGCTACCAAATACCTCAAAGATGATCGCTGCTGCAAGCAATACATATGAATTCAAAGATAACCTCTCCTTACTCTGTCATATTTATTAATTTTCGAATGACTTTCTCGCGTAATTCATCATCCAACGCCCCTAATCCGAACATTTCAGAATACCATAAGCCATCTGCTGCCAACCTAACAATAGTAGAAACTACAGGATCAATGCCGTCGTTCTCTATGTTTTGTTGCCATTTGGCATATTGATTTTGAAATTTCTGAAGGATATCCGGATTTGTAAAAAGAGCAGCTGTAAGCGCTGTGCTTATCTCTCCGCCTTCCATACTATCTTCACTCATTACCTCCGTAAATGCTCGGCTCCACTTCCCTTTTTCAACCGTTGCATTCATAGCCCTGTCTTGCAGAGTGGTAAAAAAATCATTTGTTAACTCTTCCACCATCCCTGTTATCAAAGCTTCTTTATTGGGAAAATGGTGCAGTAATCCGCCTTTACTGACTCCAGCTTCTTTAGCCACAGCTTCAAGCGTAAGCTTCTCCACTCCGTTATTTTTCACAATCGTGGATGCAGCGATTAAAATAGTTTTACGTTTAGAATTACTGTTCACGTTGATCACCTCTGTTATTTACTATACCGTCTGGACGGTTTTGTGTCAAATTAAAAATAGCCTGATCATTCAGGCTTATTTCACAAGTATTAGATTAAATCTTTAATATACCAAGCATCACAGGCGAAATGCTCCGAGCCTGCTAAGGGGGCGGGTAAAAGCTTGAATCCATTTTTCGTATAAAAACGGTTAGCTCCATGCATGTTCTGTAATGTCTCTAAATAACATTTGCTATAATGAAGCTTAGCAAAATCCAGAGCCGTATGTAAGAGTTCGGAAGATATCCCACTACCTCTAACGGACTGAGATAGGTACATTTTTTGCAACTCACATATGTTCCCCTCATTCCCGAAAGGTGCAATTCCGCAGCCTCCTAATACTTCCCCGTCCTTTTCAACAATCCAATAAGCCCGATTCTCGCTTTGATTGTAATATTCATATAAATGACTTAAGCTGTCATCTTCCCACGCAAGCCCTGCTCTGTTCCCGCCAAACTCAATCAGGCAGTTCCTAATGATCTGTTCAATTGTGCGATTATCGTTCATATGTATGCGTCTGATGTTCATCTTTAAATTTCCTCCAAGCCGTTCTGATTCATTCGTGATTATACATTATTCTGATTCTAACACATTTAAAAGAAGATCCAATAATTCTGATGTTTGGACACCTTCCACATTGCTAAGTATAATAACTGCTGTTCCCTTAGAAATATCCCTATAGATAAACGATGAAAATCCATTGATCGCTCCGCCATGTGCGTAAATCAAGCCTTCTGCATCATTTATTCCCCATCCCAATCCATAGCCATTTTTCTCCGAGGTACGCATTGCCCTCCATGAACCAGCATTAATAACTTTTCCTTCTTCAAGCCCTTGGATCCATTTATACAAATCATTCGTTGTAGAATAGATTCCCCCTGCTGCATAAGGTACTGTCATGTCAATATCCATTGCCGGGTACCTTTCGGTAGCTTCCCAATATCCTGAGGCAATATCATCTGTAATTCTATCTTTTTTTAAGTATCCAGATCTCCCCATCCCTAATGGCGACATGATATGATCCTCGATAAACTGACTATAAGATTGGCCACTTACATTTTCAATAACAGCCCCAAGTAGTATATATCCTGAATTACTATAAGCGAATTGGCTTCCGGGTTCGAATTCCAATGGTTTATTTAAGAATTTAGCGATATTCTCTGAGACACTTACCGGGATATCCATCGTGCTTATGAAATCTGGAAATGCTGTTAAGTTCGGAATTCCTGCGGTATGGGTTAATAATTGGTAGAGCGTAACATTTTCATAAGGATAATCTTCAATATACTTTTGAACAGAATCATTAATATTAAGTTTACCCATTTCTTGTAATTGCATGATCGCTGCAGCTGTAAATGCTTTTGTCAAAGAGCCGATTTGGAATACTGTATCTGATCCGTTTAATTGCATGGTCTCTGAGTTGGCCATATTATATCCTTTTGCAATCTTAACCTTGTTATCCTCGACGAGTAATATAGAACCTGAGAACATATTTTCTTCCATAATTTTATCAACTTTTTGTTCAAAGCTTAAAGTCTGCACCACAGGTTCTTCTTGAATCACTACCATATTTTCATCTGGATGAGAATCTACATTACTTATAGTTGAAGAAGAACATGACGAGAGTACAAAAATCAGACAGACGAATAGTAACTTCAATGAGAACCGATTCATAAATAACACACCCTTCATCCCAAATAAAATAATGGTCCAAGCTCTTAATAAGATTGTAAGCTTAAAACACTTCTTATAATAGGCTTTCTATTTCGGTTTTAGTGTTATTATTTTCGGATATGTGAAGTTATGTTTTTTACATGCCTCTCAACAAACTAAAGACCAATGGTAAAAATAACGTGAGACCGGCTAGAATCGCCGCTCCAACCGCACCTCGGTAGTTTTTTTGCTTCCACAGTGTGGGGGTTAGGCTGCCAATGTAAATGCTTCCCCACAAAGAAATGATCCCGAGTATAACGATCTTCATGACTTGAATAATCATTTTACCATTTCATCTCCTTCCACAGCGGGACCCACTTGGTCACCATGTTTTGTCATCGTAAAGTCGATATCTACTTTGTATTTGGTATCCTTGATATGATCACGCCATTTATATCCATACCATTCCTGTAGTGTCGGAAAAGTTGCCCTTAATCGGTTACCAATATGAAAACAATCAACATTCCATTCATACAATGTTTTATCTAGAAGCTTTGAAGCCTGCTGGATCAGCTGCTCTTCCACTGCTTCCTCCAAAATTATTGTGTTTTTGGGTGTAGTGTAATCAACATTTGACATAGAACCTGATAACTCCCCCTCCATATGAGCAATAAATGTAACGTTAATCTGATCGTCTTTCCGCTTTAATTTAAGCTTCGTTTTTTTCTCCGCATTCATATTAAGGGTTACATTGTATTTAGAATCTAATGGATCGTGAAATTCCATGACTGTTTTTTCGAAATCACCACGTAGAATGTTAAGTAATTTCGTTTCCTGAGCGGTGAGATAACCTATCATTTTTTGACCTTTATACACGGCACTGCCAAAAAAATCGATAGGTGTTTCTCCAGTTCTATGAAGATCACCTGCATATATATCGCTAGCAATCGTTTGACGGTCTTTCGATTCTGATGATGCCTCACCCATCTCATGGTTATTGGTATTTTTATCAACACTAGGATGTACTGCGGACAAAATCGTTGTGCCTCCAGTTCCTGGTTGCTCGATATCCATAATAAAATCGTGAAACCGTGAGTTCTTAGGTGTAATTGCTCCAATATTATGGGGGTCCATTTCTAACTCAAACCATAAATCAATATCGTTTTCCATCTTAGGTTTAATATTATTAATGTAAGTTTCTGCGCTCCCTCTTGCCGTAATTACATTGACGGTTCTGCGGAATTCTTCATTTCTTACTACCTCACCTAAAATGGGCATGATCCCTTGCCGAGTGACTCCATCTCCCAGAATAAAAGCTTTAGAATGAATCAAGGTTAATCTTCGCGCTATAAAACTTTGGCTAGTAAGGAGGGCTGCGGAAAGACTAGCACCCTCTTCTGAAAAAATACTAACGATACGATTCTGCCCCGAAGGGCTGTTATCTCCACTATTCATGCCACCGTTCGATTTGGGCATCGCGAGTGCAAACGTATAGATGTAATCATTGTTAGGACCTGGATCAACGCCTATAGCCATAATAAAAGCCATGTTTTCGGGATCGAGTCTATCCCAGCAGCCTGATAACATAGGAACAACTAGCAAAAGAAGAACGTACCTGTTTATGATCCGTTTAAATCCTCTCATGTCTTTTGTCTCCCCATTTTAGTTCTGACTAGACCGACAAACCAAGTGAGCAATGGTAAACCTATAGATAAGATTGAACCATACGTTCGCAAAATTTCACCGTCCCAAGCTACGGCAGCCATCTCGCTTCTAGGTAGTAAAGCAAAAGTATATACAAGGATAGCCAAAGGAAAAATTAATGGTTTAACCTTTGTCAATCGCAATATTTGAGACATTGTTGCTGCAGCACAATATAACCCTATGGCCAATTTAATGACCGCACAAATTAACCAAGCGATAAGAAATACACTTTCTAATCGTTGAATCCACCGACCAAAAATGATCAGACGGCTTACTTCATACATAGGAACGTTAAGTCTAATGGCCGTTGGGTACGGAAACACAAAGAGGTACACGACTGTGGTGCTGAAAAGTATGATCGAGGAGATTGCAATACACCACCAAGCTGCTTTACTACAATCCTTAGCTTTTCGCATTCTGGGGAGCAAAAAACCGAATACAAGCATTTCTGAAAACAAAGAGCTTTTTATGATGCCTAACTTTAGCACATGTGAACGCCCTGTTCCCCAGAAGGGAGACAACGCGTTTACTTCTGAATGCGTAAATAACCCACCTAATAGGATAAGCAGAACACTTCCGATGATTAACCCAATCGTGATCCAGCATAAACGTCCAACAGCCTCAATCCCGGAATGCGCAATGAAAGCAATGGGAATGAGCAATGAGATTTGAATAATGTTCATTGGCGTGCGAGGTAAAATATCAGAGGCCAATAGCTCCGAGAACTCACGCAGGACCAAAAACGTGATCATAAAGAAAAAGCAAAAATATATAAAATTCAAAAAAGTACCGATCCACGCGCCCCAAATCTCTTCCGTTGCTTCAATTAAGGTGGCACCTTGAGAAGCATTGTTAAGCACACCTTTGATGGCCCACCAAGTCAGAGGACAAAGCGCTGAAGCAATGAGAACAATAATCCAGGCAGCAGTACCCCCAAGTTCAGCAAGTGATCTTTGAAAGGGTAAGAATATTTTTGTGATTATAAAAATGATCCCAATGGAAGCAGCTTCTTGAATCCCAATATGATTTTTTTTCATGAGTAAGCACCATCACCCTCTTGATCAGGTGTAGTGGGAACGTCCGTATTTTGAGCATCTGGTTGTTTAAGTCTCTTGCGAGGTCGCACTGATATCGGTCGCTTATTTTGTTTGTACATAGGACTACGTAATAGTGAATTTTCACCAGGATGATGAGGCGTAATCGGAGCAAAACTAGGCACACCAAAATGATTGGATGAAATCCAATCCGTCCACAAAATCATCGACAATAAAACAATCCCAATTAAGCCCATAAACGAAGCGCAGGCCAAAAAAACAAACCGGAGAATACGGGTTGTGAATTGCATGTTATAGTTAGGAATCGTATAGGATGCTAGAGCTGTAGCAGATGTAATGATTACCATGATGGGACTAACGATATTAGCTTGCACCGCCGCTTGTCCCAATATTAAGGCACCCACTATCCCGATCGTTGGACCAATAACGCTGGGAATCCGAACACCAGCTTCGCGAATCAATTCAAACATCGATTCTAACAGGAATGCTTCTGCTGCTACGGGAAGTGGGACAGATTCTCTTGTACTTGCAATCGCCAGAACTAGAGTTGTCGGAATCATCTCCTGATGATAATTTGCAACTGCAACAAATAGAGCAGGCAAATACATGGATAAAAAGAAACCCACCGTCCGAATAATTCTAAGAAAAGAACTATATTGCCAACGAAGATAACTGTCTTCAGCTGTCTGTAAGAACAAGGGAAACTGGCTGGGAACAATTAAAGCGAACGGTGAATTATTCACCATAATACACACATAACCATCTACAATTTGCGTAGTTGCCCGATCCGGCCGCTCTGTACTGAGCAGTCCTGGATAAATGGAGTTTGGTCGATCGTCGATCAGCTGTTCAATCATTCCACTATCACCGATATAATCGATTTTTATAGCAGCGATTCGTCTACGCACCTCGTTTACAAGCTCCGAGTTAGCAATTGATTTCAGATAAATAACCGAAATTTCTGTTCGTGAAATCGTCCCAACAACTCCTGTTTCGACCATTAGATCAGGAGTGTTAAGACGTCTTCGTATCAACGACAGATTTGTTTGCAGATTTTCCGTGAAGCCTACTTGCGACCCAAGGATTACGTTTTCTGTTTTAGGGCTTTCCAAGCCCCTTTCTTCCCTACCCTTAACGTCAATCGTTACCGCTTCATTTAAACCATCAACCATTAGGACTGCTGCACCGTACAGTATCTCCTGAACAATATCCTCCAGGGTTGAGGTTGAACTGATTTGACCATTCCTAAGAATTTCATCCTTGAACATATCAGATTTAAGGGGGAGATCCTCTGGAAACTTGGCCGTTAACAATGGATTAATGACAGTTTCGTATAATAAAAGGGAGTCTACTTGACCATCCATATAAACAACTGTACCCTTTGTTAGATTGGGACCTAGCACAATGGAGCGTATAATCAGCCCCTTACTCTTAGGATAGGAGAATTTTGTTTTCAGCCAATCCATATTCTCCTCCATATCACAAGACATGTTTAGGAGATTATTTGCTCCCTTAACAGGCCTAGCTTGAGGCAAATTCACCTGAGTCTCATTCGTTGACTTATTGTCAATGTTTGTTGTCTCATCTACTTCCCAATGTCTAAGTGAAAAAGAATCACGGGAGTGAGTATCCTGCGATATATCCGCTAGCACGTATTTTTTTAATTTACTCCAGCCATTCATCAATCTCATCTCCTACAACGAATCTTCGATATGGATGAAAGTAGTATTTCTTCCAACCTGTTTAATTATGCGGTTTGAAATGCTGCCGGCAGCTAATTTACATTGTTTATCCATAAAAAAAAGCGATTCATTCATCCATAAAAATCCCGATGAGAATCGCTTTTAACCTTACCTATATGCCTTCAACGTGCTGCATTCTTCTGCCATTTCACGTTGAATATTAATAATTTGTTCCAGCCGGGCAACTCGATCCTGAAGCTTTAAGTAATCAGAGTCAGCACACAGCTGAGTGGATAATGAAAAGTATTGTGGTACTTCCCAGACACTACGTAAAGCAGTGCTTAAACAATAACCATATCTTGCAAGGGATTCGTCCCCCTGCCATCCGCTTGCCTTTAATCCCTTGATATACGAATGGAATAAAGACTCTTTGAATTCCTCGTAACGATCGATAGGAATCACACCAAGACTCATATTTACGCCAAACATTTTACCAAGATCTTCACCTAAACCTGATAAGCTCATAAATTGCCAGTCTATCAAGACTAACTCTCCGTTTTGAGTTAGCAGTATATTCATTTGACTAAGATCCTGATGAGCTAATACTCGCGGCAAGCGATGGAGAGCATTCAAATTATTGTCTATCCGCTTCATGAAGCCTTGGAACCAAGCCCAAAGACTTTGGTCGTTGTCTCTATGTAAATGATGAATATATTCTTCAGGGTTAGGTGCATACATAATACTCGAAGTAGTCCAGGATCTAAGCCAACTTCTACATATCCATTGGTCATTAGGAGTGTTCTTTCCTGAAAGATAAGCTCCATTAAACCGGCCTAACCGTTCAGCGATAATATCAAACTGCTCCTTCGTATGTGCAAATTGCCCTTCAATTCGTTCCATCCATAACCATACAGTACCATCTACTTGCTCCTCAACAAGATAACACTTAGGAGCTTGGATTGAGCCCGGAAGCTCATCCAGAATCTTAGATTCAAAGACTAAGGCTTCTCGCCGCCAGTAATTGTGATGTGCTGGATCCTCTTTTTCTGCACTATCAGACTTAATGATTTTTAATATGATTGACCATGGAAGCTGCTCGTGATTAATTAATGCGATACCCTGAAGATGAAAAATACCCGCTGTTGTAAAGTTAGGTGTTTTATAATCTAAATCCTCGCATGTGAAATTAACTATTTCTACTTCTTGTTCTCCAAAAATTTGTTGAACACTGATGTTAAGCTGATCCATTTTATTCTCTAACACATAGCCCCTCCCATTATCCATAAAAAAGCCTATAAAGCGTAACTGATTCGTTAACACCTCATAGGCTTGTTCAATAAAGAATTGTCTTATTAGAATACTTTTGTTGTCCAGTCTTCGCAATTCCAGATATCCGTCACAATGTCTTGATAAAAATCCGGTTCGTGAGAGATCATGAGAATGCTTCCCTTATATGCTTTCAGCGCACGTTTCAGTTCATCTTTGGCATCGATATCCAAGTGGTTCGTCGGCTCATCCAATACGAGAATGTTGGTCTCACTGTTAATGAGTTTACATAGACGCACTTTAGCTTTTTCTCCACCACTTAGAACAGCAATCTTACTTTCGATATGTTTCGTGGTCAGTCCACATTTGGCAAGGGCAGCACGTACTTCGAATTGTGACAGGGATGGGAATGTATCCCAAATCTCCTCGATACAAGTCTTGTAATTACCTTCCTTCATCTCTTGCTCAAAATAACCAATCTCCTGATGGTATCCACGTTCTACGGAACCGGATAATGCTTGGATTTCGCCTAAGATGCTGCGTAGCAAGGTGGTTTTACCAATCCCGTTCGCACCGACCAACGCAATCTTTTGTCCACGCTCCATTAATAAATTAAGCGGTCTGGACAACGGGGTGTCATATCCGATAACCAATTCTTTAGCTTCGAAAATCATCTTGCCCGCAGTTTTACCTTCTTTAAAGTTAAACTGTGGTTTTGGCTTCTCTTTTGCAATCTCGATGATCTCCATCTTGTCGAGCTTTTTCTGTCTGGACATTGCCATGTTACGAGTAGCCACGCTGGCTTTGTTACGCGCAACGAAGTCTTTCAGCTCTGCAATTTCTTGTTTCTGGCGGTTATAAGCAGATTCAAGCTGTTGTTTTCTCATTTCGTAGACCTGTTGAAATTGCTCATAATCACCCACATAACGGGTCAGCTTTTGATTTTCCATATGGTAGATCAGGTTGATAACGCTGTTCAAGAATGGCATATCATGTGAAATCAGAATAAATGCATTATCATACTCTTGAAGATAACGTCTCAGCCATTCAATATGCTGCTCATCCAGATAGTTCGTAGGCTCATCTAGGAGCAAAATATCTGGTTTTTCAAGCAACAGCTTCGCAAGCAAGATTTTGGTACGCTGACCACCACTAAGATCAGCTACGTCACGATCTAAACCAATATCTGTGATTCCTAGACCGCGCGCGGTTTCTTGTATCTTCGCATCGATCATGTAGAAATCTTGATTTGTAAGCGTATCTTGGATCGTACCAACTTCTTCAAGCAGCTTTTCCAACTCTTCAGGCGACACGTCACCCATTCTGCCGTACATATCATTCATCTCTTGCTCAAGATCAAAGAGGTATTGAAAAGCGCCTCTGAGTACATCTTGAATGGTCATGCCTTTGGTCAACACTGCATGCTGATCGAGGTAGCCAACACGCACCCGCTTGGACCATTCAACTTTACCTTCATCCGGTTGCAGCTTTCCTGTAACAATATTCATAAAAGTGGATTTACCTTCGCCGTTAGCGCCGAATAATCCGATATGCTCGCCTTTTAGAAGACGGAATGAAACATCCTTGAAGATCGCACGATCTCCAAAACCATGACTTAATCCTTCTACATTTAATATGCTCATTTATGGACACCTTTTTCTTATTTTTCTCGCTATATTATAAGCAGGATTACACAAAAACTCAATGGAGAAGCAAAAAAATATCATATTTTGGCCTATAATACGAAATATCTCAGGTAGTCTGTTCCTATCTGTGTGATGGAGATATTGCAGTGGCGATTGCTCACTATCTTTTATATGATAGTATGCAGAGATACATTATGGAGTTGAATTGAGGTTCTAAGGAGAGACAATGATGAACAAACTTGTATTTTTTTTAGGGCCAGCTGGGGCAGGCAAAACGACATTAGCTAAAGCGATCGCTTCCCGGCGTAAAGTACCCTTCTTTGATATGGATATCCTCTTAAGACCAGCGGCAGATGCCATCATGACCTTTCACGGATTGGACCCGGCAGACAGAGACTCCGCCGACTACAAAAGATTATGCCGTGATTTAGGCTACCGGATTACAATGGACGCCGCACTAGACAATATTAGCCTAAATGTAGATGCAATTGTAGTTGGACCATTTACCAAAGAAGCTGCCAATCCTGACTGGATCTGCAGTGAGTTATCTCGAATCGGACGTTCTCTGAAAGATGTTGAGGTCAAAGTTGTTTTGGTCGAACTAGCTGATGAGGAATTGTACCTGAAGCGGATTCAAGATAGACAATCGCCATTAGATGAATGGAAGTTCCAGCATTGGGATGAATTTCGTAAAGCATTTGGAAACCGTAGTGTGAAGTGGCCGCTTCCAAGTTCCAATGTGAAGGTGGTCGATAATTCTAATCCAGACATAACGAAGACTGTGGCTGTGGTGGAGCATTTTATCTACGACTAGGAATGAATTAGCTCTTCAATAATCATTCGTTTACGAGCAAGCATAAACGGCTTCGGCGTCCTTATAAGGACAGTAGTGTTTAAGCGAGAAATATAAGGATAAATTATAGTGTACACTTATACTTTCTTATATTTGAATAAAGACCGGCAAAGAGAGAACTCTCCAGCCGGTCTTTTATTATTACTGAATATACTTCTGACTTACCAGATCCCCTGCTATGACTTCAGTTGGGATCACGAATTCAACAGAACCCATAGAACCTGGAGCTATATCATATTTATTAAACACAATCACAAGCTTGCCATCATCATTGATATAGAAGCTCTGATCTTTTGAAATAGAAGTAAACATATCAGTTGACACTTCATCCCCGTTCTCCGGGATCCAATACACAATATCGGGGTCAGCCTTCATTTGTGCAATCATCTGCTCTTTAATATTTTGGCTAATCCGCTCAATGTATTGCTCATCCTTAAATAACATTGGCAATGTAATAAGGATTTGGTTCACTTTGTCTATCGTATCAAAAGCAACTTCCTCAGAAGAAGAACCTGACGTTTCTACAACATATCTTCCAATGGAGAAAATACGATCATTGTCTGTTTTGACTTCATAATTCGTGTCCAGACCCAAATGACCTCCGCCCTGCTTCTTCAACTGTTCAATCTCAGATTGGAACTTTTCGTAGAGTGCCTTATTCTCGCTCAAATACTTCTGGTTTAATCCAAGCTCGAGATCCTTGTTCTCCATATTCGTAACGGCAGGAACTTTGATATTGGCATCGTAGTTATCCTCCGCTACTATATATTCTTTAATGGTTAGCACTTTAATGAGTCGATCGACACCTGGAATGGCAGATAATGCACTCGCCACGGTTATACTAGTGTTAATCGCAATCAAAAAGACAATAGCAGCAACACTCACACTGGCAAACCATTTATATTTCAACCGTTTTTTTCTTCTTTCTTTAAGTGATTGCTTCAGAGAGCGATTCACTATTAAATCTAATTGTTCTGGAATAGGAACCTCGCTATATTCCTTATGTAAATCTTTTAAATGGTCTACCATCTTACATAATCTCCTTTGAGGCTTCATCCTTCAGTTTCACCCGCAATAACTGAAGTGCCTGATACAGTCTTGTTTTTATCGTATTGTTGTTCTCGTTTAGAACTTCCGCCACTTCACTAATCTTCATATCTTCAAAGTATCTCAATACGATCACGCTTCGGTATTTCGCCGGCAGATCTTCAAGGGTTCTTTTCAAATCTATATCCGAGTAAACATCCTCTGCACCAGGACAATAGACATCTATCATCTCTGGCTCCATCGTCTGGACCTTTTTATTTCTGCGCAGAAAGTCTAGCGAAGTATTCACGACAATACGGTAAAACCAGCTTTTCACGGCATCAGGATTCTTCAACAACTCAAGATTATCCATCGCTTTATAAATGGAATCCTGAACAATATCAAGAGCATCCTCTTTGTTTTTGACATAGCTGTAGGCGAGTCTGTAGACATTCTCTTTGTTTTCGATGATACAATTGGTTAGTATTTTTTCGGTTTTCCTATTCAACTTAAACATTGTAGATTATCCTTCTCTGTTTGTTATCTAGTGTTGTAATAGGTGTAAGACGTTTAGCGAGTTCAAAAAGTTTGGAGAATTAATTATTTTTATTCACTATCCAAAGCTTTCGCGAGAAGTAAGGCGTAATACTTAGAACCCTCAGGCTTCAGATGCACGCCGTCTTCGTAGAAATAATCGTCTTTCCCTTCACTAGCAGAGTACCAGTCTACTACGGTCGTATTACTATATTCACTGGAAACTTTTGAAATGTTGTGATTCACATTATTTTCCCACTTCCTTGGGACACGTGTATTGACCAAAAGAATCTGCTCAGCATCACTTAGTGAATCCAGGAGATTACGTAACTGCTTTGAACTAAAAGATCCGTTAGTCCCCAGCTCAATGATCACCTTTTTACCTAACCGGCCTTGAGCTTTAAGCTGATCCACTACCTCCTGAGCTTTCGCCATCTGACGACCAATTTCGCCCTCGATGACAATGCCAGGTACTTTCTTTGAGAGGTATGGTGCTACGTCCAAAATGACAGAATCTCCAATGGCCGTAACGTCATTCCCAGCTTGACTCTTCACAGCCACAGGTTTTTTTTCTTCGGGAACAGTTTTGTTCACATCTGATTCAGGCTTAGACACTTCTTTATTAATAGTTCCCACTTTAGGATCAGGTTTGTTCACTTCAGGTTCGGATGTAGCTGTTGTCATGGCTGGTAAGGATGGTTTATCAGTTTCACTCTTGTCTATCGCTTTGCGATCTTTGGGATCATCCTTTATTCCCGAATCTTGTTGTTCTTGCTGTTGCAGCTGTTGTTGTTCATACTGCATATCTGCCGATTCGATCGCAGACGTATCCGATCCAGCATTTAACAAATAGCCTTTACATGCAATAGGGATAAGAATCACAGCAATAATAGCCATTAAGAAGCCTGGACGAAGACCACCCCGTCGTTTTACACTGATGTTCTTCCAAGTTTCCTTAAGTGAACCTCGACGAATAGGCTCCTCTACATACTTATATGATAATGCTGCTAGAAGAAAACTTACTCCTACCTGAACGATAATACGAAGTATGCCGCTTTCTTCAGTACTCACATTCGGACTGCTAAGGATAATAACTGGAAAATGCCATATGTACAAGCTATATGATCGCAACCCGATCCAACGCAAAGGTTTACAGCCTACGATCGATCCCAGGCGGCTAGCAGGATGAGCGAGTACAGCAATAACTACTGCAGCAATCAAAGAAATCACTAGAAACCCACCACGGTAAAGCAAATCATCAAACTCATTAACCTGATTAAAAAGGACTAACAATAGTATGAGTCCTAATCCCCCAACAATATCAAGCATACGCCGAGCCGGTTCTGAGACCTTATCATTAAGTTTCTGACTTGGCCAAGCAACTGCAAGTGCTGCTCCAATGAGAAGCGCAAATACGCGAGTATCCGTTCCATAATACACTCTACTTGGGTCTGTGCCCGGTACGTAGATCAATGCCATTGCTAAGGCTGAGACTGCAGCGCAAGCCATAATCCATGCAATAAGCTTACCTCGCCGACGAGCGATTTTCATCACGAGGATGAGAGCTATTGGCCATAGAATATAAAACTGCCCTTCAATAGAAAGCGACCATAAATGTCCGATCGGAGATGGTGGGCCAAAGCTTTCAAAATAGGACATATTATGAAATATTAGCCACCAGTTGTTGAAGTAAAATAAGGAAGACATAAAGTCACCCTTGAGCCCAAACAATCTTGATGGTTCTATAATTAAAAGCCATATGGCAACCACAAAAAGCATGACGACCATCGCAGGCAACAGCCTCCGCGCCCTACGAACCCAAAAGTCTAAAAGGTTCAGTCTTCGGTGCCGCTCCCACTGGGTAATGATTTGGTCAGTTATGAGATATCCTGAGATAACAAAAAATATTCCAACGCCGAGAAGTCCACCCTCAGCCCATTTCAGATTCAAATGATATGCGATTACAGCGAGTACTGATAAAGCCCTCAGACCATCAATTCCTGGCACATAACGCCTGCCGCCTACAGATTGTATAGAAGACTGGCTCCTCATATTATTTCTGAAAAGCTTCGTGTTGTCTTTCATTATGTTTCAGTCCTTACCGTCGATTTATCGTTCCATTAGTAAGACGCTGTAAACGCATGAAAAGTTCTGTAAACAAGTGAAAATGTTATTAATTAAAAAAGATATCTGGCAGAGAAATCTGCCAGATATCTTTTCTATTAAATACCCTGCACTTCAATCTGTAGAATATCTGTTACAAATTGGACAGGGACATACGTTTTATTGTCTTGAAGCACTGGAGCAGTGCCTAATGCTTTAGGAGCCATTTTTGCTATAAAATAAGAATCTTTGTTAATAGAAACACTCGTCCACTGTGCTCCCTTCATTAACTCAGATGTTTTGGTAGATTGATTCCACTTCAATTGAAAGTTTAATTGATTGGCTAAATCACGTAATGATAGCATCAGCACACCTTGCTTGTTAGTGAAATTGGGGATTTTTTTCAAATCAAGCTTAGCTGCGTCCGTGGAATTACTATTCAAGCTGAAACGAAACTCTGGTGATCCTACATATCCAGGTGCAATACTATATTTAGGGAAGACAACCACTAATTCACCTTTATCGATATAAAATGACTGCTCGACTGAAGTTCCTTTGTACTCTTCCAAAAAATACTTGTCAGTATCTTTTTTAATCTCCGCAAGAATATCTGCATCGAGCTTCTCTTTGTAGTTAGCACCGAGCAGATCTGAAAGAGTAACCAGTTGTGCCTCAGCTACATTTCTCACATTATAAGTATCAATCCGCGGCATGCTGGTTCCACCTTCAGAGCCTTCAGTAATAACCGTCAAGGAAATAACACCTGCTGGATTACCTGTTCCATCTGACTTCAGTTCATAAGCGATATTAAGAGTGTAGGGATGGTAGTCTTTATTATCTGCTTGTGCTTTTTTACCCATTTCAGCGGCGTCATGCTCCCATTGTGCCAAATCCTTTTCAGCATGAGACAAAATAATATCATTCAGCTCATCTTGGTATTGCTTGTCCAGCATGCCTGTTAGTTGTGGCACTTTAATATCAGCAATTAGATATTTACTTGTTGTGCTAAGAACTTTTTCTTGGATCTTAACGCCAGTAAGCGCTGGGGTCGTAGATTGCACCATTGAAGAAACACTAGCTGCTACTGATGTGGATGCCATCACATGAACCGGTAAGGAAGCTAAGCTCACCCCCATAATTGCCGCACATCCAACTGCACTCATTTTAAATAGATTTTTTGTTGTTTTGTTCATATCTCGTCATCCTCCATCTCTATTTATAAGTGCCTTCCGATGACACTCATTAGCTAGGACGCAGGGGGACCTCTAAAAAGTTTGCTGATTTTCTAATTTAAATAAAATTTCTTCTACTTCTGTACCCTGAAACTCTACGTAAAAAGGCTGGACAGCATCATTTAGACAATACTCTAGCCGCAGTCTGAGGTTTTTCCATGTGAGCATATTCATTGCTTGTTCTATGGAGAAAAAGCCCACTTCCAAGCTTCGAAATATACTTTGGAGGTGTCATATCGGTTACCTCCGTCATTAAAGCTCTAAACAAGCTTTGTCATTTAAAGCATCGTGGATATTGCGGGCAAGCCACACTCTATTCTCCTCACGTTGTGACTCCGAAAACTCTTGAAATAACAATAGCACTAATTCCAGTCGACGCTTCTCAATAAAGAGCGGGAGCTCTTCTAGCCACTTATTGTCGAGCGCATACTCTCGATTATACCCCTTCATAAAGGACTTCAACATGGCTGCCGCAAGACCAGAAGTTCTACTCTGCTCTACTTCCAGTTTGCTCCAATCCCCAAAGATAGTCGAATAATAAACGGCAATGGCAATATCATGCACCATATAGTCGTATCCGCAATCATCAAAGTCAAACACGGTGATCTGCCCCTCATGCACGAAAAAATTACCCGGATGCAAATCACGGTGACATAGTCCATAACCTTCTCGATGCCGCGGCAACTGGTTAATGTGATCATTTATTTGAAGCAACTTTTCAAAAAGCTGCTGTTCAACAATACCAAAGTTAGCAAAGTCAAACTCTAGCTTACCCTGATGTGGTCTTGCCAGAACACTCTCCGGACGCTCGTATTGCAGAGCTAAAGCATGCATTCTTCCTGTTACCTCACCCCATTGCTCAAAAAGATTTGTTCCCCAATAGGGATCGGAAGCATTAACATGACCACCAGGAGCTTTCTCCATTACACAGATCATAAATCTTTCCCCATCTTTGACTAGCGTTTGTACCAAACTACCATCCTGAAAGGGAATGGGGGGAGCCAGTTGCACTCCATGCTTTGCAAGATGATCCATAAAGTCAAGTTCAGAGATAACCATCTCCTGCTCCTGATGAGAATGATGAGTTACACGTAAAATAAATTCATGAGCATCTTTTGGAAAGCTATAAACAACATTTTCAAACCCACCAATATACTTTATCGTTGTCCAATCTACTTGAATCTGTTGTGCAGCTTGCTTAAGCATCTCTTCATCGAATTTCACCTGCCAGTTAGGCATTTAATCACCCTCCTACCTTCTAAAGAAAATACCATTTAAATGGAATGTTTTACAAAGTTGTGTTTTATAAAGATATTTTAACACTTCACTACCCATAAAAGAACAATCAAAAAGGTAGGAGCAGCCTAGACCTTTAACAAAGTCTATGACTGTTCCTACCTTATTTTTTTCATTACTTATGGACTTAAATTTATTTTGGTTACTTTTTAGCCGAAAGCTCATCTTCCGTTACCCATTTATGATTTTTCACTTTATCTCCACCCGTAGTCGGTGTGTAATCAATCATATATACCGTAGTGTGTTCAGCCGCGTTAATTTGAGCGGTTGCACCTTTCATATCTTTCATATGGTCAGCTTCCATTACAACTTCTGAGCCGGATTCATAGGGTTTGTCGGCTGCTTTTTTGATTTCTTCATGAATAATCCACTTGTGGTTTGTAACTGGCATTCCACCTGTTGTAGGTCTATAAGAAATCATATAGGCTGTAGTATCATATGCTCCAACTATCGTTGCTGTTGCCCCTTTCATACCTTCCATATGATCCGTTTGGATAATCGCTTTACTTCCTATTTCAAAAGCAGGATGCTCTGCCACTTTCAAATTATCGGGTACTTCACTTGAACTAGAGTGTGCGGTATGTTCCATTTTTCTATCGTTTGAAGACATTTTATTGCCATAGCTATTGTCATTACCACATGCGCTTAGAGTAAGTGCAGCTGCGATTATGAATAGAAATATTTGCTTTTTCATATATAAAACCTCCGAAGTTGATGTGCCTCTGATTATTCATTTACCCATTTCATAAGATCACAAACCGAATGAAGTATTTTTAAAAATATAAAGTGATTATTAGATTACCAATAAATGAGTGTTGTCTCAGTTATTGAAGGTTATTTATAATGTTTTCTGAAAGGAGGCTACTACAATGAAGACTAAAATATTCACTTTGTTGCTTCTTTTGGGTCTGGTAAGCATGGCTACGATCGGTACGGCTAGTGCTGCTCCGGTATTAACCGTAGGGAATTCTTCTGGAGATGTGTGGGATCTTCAGTATCGGTTAAAAACTCTGGATTTCTATACTCAGCCTTTAGATGGTGTATATGGATCACAAACGAAGGCTGCCGTTGCTAAATTTCAAAAGGCCTACGGATTAAATGCCGATGGAGTTACTGGTTCAAAAACTTGGAATTCTCTTAAAAAATATACGCTTAATATTGAGGAAATGGATATTCTGGCGAAAGTCATTTACAGTGAATCCCGCGGTGAGCCTTATAAAGGTCAAGTCGCAGTTGGCGCTGTAGTTATGAATCGCATACAATCAAGTCAATTCCCAGACAATATTAAAGACGTTGTATTTCAAAAAGGCGCATTTACAGCCGTATCTGACGGTCAATACTGGCTTACTCCAAACCGGACCGCCTATTTAGCTGCTCTTGATGCTGTCCGAGGTTGGGACCCAACAAACCATTCAATCTATTATTTCAATCCTGATACAGCTACTAGTGCATGGATCTGGACTCGTCCTCAGAACTTAAAAATTGGTAAACATATATTTGCGAGTTAATCCTTCGAATAAATGTAATAGCAGGTCAACCACTACGGTTGACCTGCTATTTTTTACTATAAACGATTTTCTTAATACTATCCTTAGAAAGACAGTATTCACCTGAGAGCTGGTCGACGGTTGCACCAGCAGCAAACCTCAGGCAGATCTCAATATTTCTTGATTTCAAATATTTTCTACTCCCTGACTTCTCGCCCCATTTTATATGTAATTCTTCAGGCTTTGAAACGTAGACCATACCACCATTTATAATCGATTTGATTAGCTTTATCCATTACAAAAATTAAAAATCATCTTTAATTCATCATCAAAAGACTTCTTACATTCTTCTTGAAAGCTATTACCAGTATATTTTTTTAGTGTCTTTCTCCAAAAATGCTGGGCTCTCCTATTTGTAGCTGTGGGATTGGTTTGTAGCTCCCATTTTCCAATATGAAGATTAAATACCTCCTTAGCCGCACGTTCAGCGATTCCCGTACCTCGGAAGGGGCGCAGGATAAAGAATTCGTTTAAATAAAATTCACAACCTGGTGATGTATGAGGTGGTGTGGCAACTAATGCAAAGCCAGCAGGAATACCATCCTCTTTTATTAAATAAGGATATAAAATCCCCGGCTTCTCCCACCATATGTCGAAGACTTTGTTCTGTTCATTCAGCGTCTGTGTTTCATTATCCTCGTATACCCCGTATTGATTAGGAAGGTTCCCCCATATCTCTGATAGATCGTGTAAGTATAGTGGGTAGAGATTGTTAATCATAAACTTCGTTGTGCTGTCAGTTAATGTTACGGTGATCTTCATTTCATTCACTCCTTCCCATCGAATGCTTGGATGTATTTATGGCGATCACTTAAATAACGTTCTGTGTAGTTATCTTTTGTATAATCCTTAAGCACTTTTCGCCAGAAAGCTATGGCAGGTTTATTATTTTCCATTTGAATTGTAGAATTGATAAAGATTAGTCAATGCCTCTTTATCTTCAAACGTTACTGGAACAAGATTAATTTCCATCATACCTCCACGTTTTTTTCTAATTTCACTTCTATACTCAGTATAATTACGACCACACTCCAGTAATATGCCATGTTCAATTAGAATTAAATTTTATATAAAGTCTTTATTTTCTAAAATAAAAAGAATTCACCTGAGTTTTACACTCAAATGAACTCCAATATTATTAACTGATGGTTAAGTAAGATCTACAATAACCTTGATCGTTTCTTTTGCTGCAATCGCTTTATCGAAGGCGGCTTGAATATCCTCTAATTTATAAGTCTGTGTCACCATAGTAGAGATATTCGTTTTCTTGTCGTTAATATGTTCAATTACCTTTACAATATCTTCATGTGTGTATCCACTAGCTCCAACTATGTTAACTTCTTTACTCATCACTTGAGCAAGGCTTATAGGTACTTCATTTTTATAAACGGCAATGATTGCAATTCTTGCTTGTGGCTTTACAATCTGCATCACTTGTTCAAATAATATTGGAGCGCCCGCTGCGTCCACAAAAGCATCTACATTGGGTACACTAACACCGTATACGTTCACTTCGCCGAAGTGTTTGATTAAACCCTCTGCTAATGTTTCAGTCGACGTATTAACTGTTAATGCGCCTAATTCTTTTGCTTTATCCAACCGCCAGTTGTCAATATCCACTACGCAAACATCTTTAATGCCTTCACCAATTAATCCTGCAGCTGCAGATAAGCCAATAGGACCCGCACCTAGAACTACGATTTTTTCACCTAGTTTGGGCAGTACGCTAAAAGCGCCATGGAAGCCTACGCTCATGGGTTCCATTAATACAGCCTCTGTTGCCGAAACGGAATCATCAAATTCATAAAGATTATAATTTAGTGCTGCATCTTCAATTAAGACATATTGTGAAAAGGCTCCTACCTCCAACGAATAACGGCGACCTGCACGTTTTGCAGTAATTGGATTCACACCTACACGCATGCCAACTTTCAAATCGCTTTCCGCATCAGAACCTAACAGGGCGATTTCACCAAACATTTCATGTCCAAACTCTGAGCCGAAACGAATACCCATTTCAGAGCCTGCTTTCACTATATTAATATCTGTACCACAAATTCCACCCGCTAAAATACGAATCAACGCATCTTTTGCTCCAACTTGAGGTATTGGACGCTCTTCTATCCCCACACTATTTTGACCGTGATAAATGCCGACTTTCATCATTCATTAACACTCCTTATTACTATCTATTACTTTCAATACTTCATGGTAGTAGTTATTAAGGAGTTAAGCAATCTACAAAAATACTGAAAGCGTTAATAAAGCAACAGTTGATTCAAACAGATGTACTTGCCACAATTCAGTTGTCAGATGAGTAGCTCTGCGTAGCAAAAATATCTGGATAAATTGTTAATCCAACCCTTATAGTCATTAAAATCGTTTATAATTAATTTATGTTCAAGTTGATTACCTATCCTAAGTTAATAGGATAGTCATACGCAAAAAGGCATAGTGATGAATCGCCTATGCTATAAGGGTTATAGAGTTTTCAAATACACACTTATGTAT